>NZ_JBFUBG010000109.1:0-19120 GCF_056405875.1 Rhizobium sp. P1_E6
ATCGATTGTGGGCTCGCCTCCTGTCACAGCAGCGAGCCCACGGCCTAGACAGAACTAACGCATCTAAGCATCCTGCGGTTTCGGCGGACGACTGGAGCGACGCCTACAGCGGCGGGACGTCAGGGAACAATTCCAAGATTGAATTGTTCCGTTTTGGCGTTCTTCATTCTGCGGCCGAGAGAGGCGCGGGCTGCCAAATGCGCCACAGTTTCCGTGCAGAGACTTGAATATTAACGAGCCCATCGCCGGTGATATCGCAGTACGGCCTTTAGGGTGTCAATCCGTAATTGGCGCGAAGGATCTTGTTGCCACGTGGTCCGCTCACGCTCGGCGTTCGGTCACGATTTTCTGCAAGCAGGTTCCGCCAGCGTTCCAAGCGATCAGCGTCCAGGGCACCGCTTGCGACATCTGCCTGAACGGCGCATCCCGGTTCATAGGCATGGGCAATTGCGAAACCGGCAAAGCGGCGCCAGTTCGGTTATTTCAGCAAAGAAGGCAGGTCGCGCTGCAAAGCCTCGGCTTGCGCCTTGAGCATGCCCGCATCTTGCGCGGTGTCAGCCTTCGTCARCACAATCACCGGATTGCTCCCGGTCTGGTTGGCCATGATCAGKTAACGTTCCAGCCGGGCAAGATTAAAATCCGCGTTGCATGAGGTCACGATAAACAGAGTGTCGACGTTGGCGGCAACAAGTTGCTGGCCACGTCCGCCTTCCGGGCGTCGTTGAAAGACGCTTTTGCGGTCAAGACGGCTGATMAGCATACCGGTCAGTGGATCGGCAAGAACCCAGTCGCCCACCGCGTAGTCAGCAGTGTTGGTATTGGCCGGAAGTTTCAGCCCGACAGGCCCGTTGACATCGATCGCCTCGATGCGTGCCCGGTGAACTGAAGCGATGCGTCTGGGGATCAAGTGCGCTTCGCTGGGCTGGACCTGATCTGAGAAGAATTCAGTCCACCCAAGCAGTTCCAGTGGTGAAGAAAAGTGGGAGCTGGTCAAATCTTGTTCCGCATTCGGTAAGGCTGCCATAAAGGGATTTTCAATTGGTTTCCGCTGCTTCTCGCCTAACCGCGGGGGKGATCCCGTTTTGGCAAMGAGGTTGCGTAAGCAGCAGCCTCGCCGGGATAGGGGAAATCATCGCCGAGCTGACGGTCGCCATCGTAGACTTTGAAGATAGGCCCATCAACTTCAACAATCTTRTARCCATTCACGTATTCGATCTTCGGTGTTTTCCAACCCATCAAAAGCTCTCCAGTCCGGTCCGAGGTTTCTCTGCTCTAAAGATGGTGCCCGACGGCTCATACTGGGCAGTCRATGATCTATCATGTGCTCGCGCAAAATACGATTAGCCAACGCCGATTTCGCATTTCGTTCCTCGCTTCAGATTCAGCAATTGGGACTAATCTGACTTTGAGGATGGAACGAAACGCGCAGCCACGCCTTTTCCGCAAAACCATAGCGAGGAGAACGACCATGGGAAGTACATCCGACAAGATCACGGGAAAGACCAACGAAGTTGCTGGCAAGGCCCGACAAGCCGTAGGCAAAGCCGTGGACAACCACGAAGAGCAGGTGAAGGGAAGCGTCCAGGAAGCGAAGGGCAAGGCGCAGGTAGCGAAGGGCGAAGCCAAGGACGCCGTTAAGAAGGTCGTCGACAAAGCCTGATTGAAGGCTTGGGGAGCCCGCGAATTTCGCGGCCTTTCTCTTTTTAGGGAATCCCGATGAAGATCACAAAGACAACAATCTCGGCACTTGCATTTGTACTCGCCGCAGGAAGCGCGCTCGCTCAGGCGCCAGCCGATCCGGCGGTTGACGCCTGCAAATCGACCGGACTTCTTGCCCTCCAAGAACGGTCCGCTGATATCACCGATCTAATTCTGGATATGGAAAGTCTTGCGGTCAGCAAGGCGGACACAAAAGTCGGAGACGTTCCCGTGAAAATGGTCGTACTCGGTGAAGCATACATCGCTCGCAAGGAGAAGACGGGAAAGCCTGATCGTTTTGTTTGTCTTCTTGGCGAGAAGGGCAAAGTTCTTCTCACCTTCTTCACCGCGCAGTGATCGAGCCTACGAAGTTCGATGCTTTTGCAGGAAGGCGGCAAGGGCTGTGCGGATTTTGGTGACCACCGATGGTTCATTTGCCGCACGAACGATCGTGATCTCTCCATCGTTCATATCGAGAGACCACCGGTCGCCACTACTGCTCGTGGAAATTCCTTCACATCCTTCATGTCTGCTCCCTGCTTGGAACCCATTTGGATTTCCCGCCGTCTTGGGCTGTTGCCCGGCATCCGCTACAGCCAATTCCGTTTAAGTCCTACTTGAGGAGCCCTGCGGCGCGCAGCGCATGTTCAATGACCGTCTGCACATCGCTTGTCGGTTGCGAATTGGCCTTAGGCTCCGAGATAACATTCTGTTCTCCTCGAAGTTTCGTCCGGCGCTCGAAGGAGGGGATCAGTCCCCAACTGCGTGCGACGAGCTCCGTCGAGGAGACACCTATATCAAGCATGTATGGGGCGGCTGTGCCGTAACCGCTCGTTACGTCAATTGGTGTACCGTGTCCCATTCCTGCAATGCGATAGAACTCGATCGCCGACATTCCGCTCGCGTCCATCCATACGCGGTGCTCGACGCCATCGGCAACGTCATATCTGGTAGGATCAGCGGATACATCGTGGACCGCTCGCCATTGACCAACGATCGCGAGCGCATTGACTTCCGCAACCGTGTGATCAGCTGTTCCGTGCCATACCGAAATGGTCGGCCATGGACCGGTGTGAGATGACGCAGAGCGCAACCGATCCCGCAGACGTTCAGGAGAAGGCAGACCTTGACCCCGCATGCGATCGAAGGCTTCGGGTATTGTGGAGGCAACACCGTAGGGAAGTCCTGCAATGATGGCGCCACCGGCGAAAACCTCCGGGTAGCAGGAAAGCATAGCATTCGCCATGGCGCCGCCGGCCGAAAGTCCGGTAATATATATCCGGGATGGATCAATACCGTGGCTCGCTGTCATGACGGCGATCATCGCGCGGATGGAGGCTACTTCCCCGTGGTCGCGCTCGACATCGCTATCGACGAACCAGTTGAAGCAGAGGTTTGGGTTGTTCTGCCGGGACTGTTCGGGAAACAGCACCGCAAAACCGAAGTCGTCCGCCAGCCTGGACCATCCAGAGCCCCGGTCGTATCCCGCAGCTGTTTGCGTACACCCGTGCAGGACCACGACCAGTGGTACGGGATGCGGCGAGCCCTCAGGAACGTGATACCATCCGACCAGTTCGCCGGGATTCTGGAAACTCCCGAGCCGCTTCAGTCGATGGGAAGGAGGCGTCGCGGCCGAGATAGTGCGGAAGCGCTTGAGCCGTTCCAGTGTATCCGACAGACTTCGCATGAGAAGTGCTCCACAGAATGCGGAAAGCCTTCCGACGTTCCTAGTGGGCTAACTAATGCTGCAGCGCACAATTGCAAGGCCCGGGCGTGAGAAGGATGTCGATGTCATGGCTGAACCCGCAGCACTTGGGTGGCTCGACCGTTTCAGCGGCCGATATAGGCGGCCAGTTCGTCAGGTGTGCCGTTTGGAAAGGCCTGCTTCAGATATTCCAGAAAGGCAGACACACGGGCACTGAGCAGGCGTCGTGAGGGATAGAGCGCCCAGAGCGCAATCTCGGATCCCTGGATATCCCCCCAATGCACCAAAGTGCGGTCCGCCATATCGTGGCTAACCAGGGAGATTGGCAGACGTGCAGCACCAACGCCGGCGCGTACGGCGTCGCGGACCATGATGAGCGAGGACATGGCGAGGACGGGCTCGATCCTGATTGCCGCAGCACCCTCTGTTGTCATGACGTTCCAGGTTTGTTGGTTGCCAGGTCCACGAACGACGCCGGGAGCATGGAGGTCTCCAGCGGGGCGGGCGAGATTGGGGCTTGCCACGACGACCAGGTGGTCTCGCAAAAAGGCTCGCCCGACCAGACTTTCGTCCGGATCAGGATTGACCCGGATGACCAGATCGTAGCCTTCCTCGATCATGTCCACGGCCCGATCCTCAGTTGTGATTTCCAGTCGCACATCCGGGTATTTCAGCGCAAAACCTGCCGCGATCTTGCCCATGGCGGTCTGCGACAAGAGGAGTGGCGCGCTGATCCGTAACCTGCCGCGCGGTTTCTCCGCGCCCGAGGCGATGTCGGCTGCCGTCTCGTCGAGCTCCGTCAACAGAGCAGCGGTCCGCTCATGAAGGGCGCGTCCTTCCTCGGTGAGTTTCAGGTTGCGCGCGCCACGTTCGAATAGCCGAAGCTCCAAGGCAGCTTCCAACTCCGTAACCCGCCGGGACAGCGTTGCCTTCGGACGGCCGGAGGCGCGTGCAGCTTTACCGAAGCCGCCATGACGGGCGACGAGATGGAAATCAGCAAGAGCAAGGAGATCCATATCCGTTCCACTGGCGAGACGATCTGTCCAAAAAGATGGTCTATTGGATCGACAATGAGCCGTCCATATTCGGGGTGTCAAGCAAAACCAACCCGGAGAAATCCCATGACCATTCTTGTTACCGGCGCGACAGGTAATATCGGCGCCCAAGTCATCGAACACCTCGTCAACCGTGGCGCTGACGTCCGCGCTCTCGTCCGCGATCCCTCCAAGGCCAACTTCCCGGCTGGCGTCGCCGTCGTAAAAGGTGACTTTCTCGACGTTGACTCCCTGCGAAGCGCCCTTGATGGGATCTCCTCACTATTCCTTCTGAATGCGGTCGTGCCAGACGAATTCACCCAAGCTTTGATTGCGCTCAACGTCGCCCGCTCGGCCGGCATCGAAAGGATCGTCTATCTCTCGGTCATCCAACCGGACGTCTACGTGAACGTGCCGCATTTTGCCGGCAAGTTCGGCGTCGAGCGGATGATCGAACAGATGGATTTCCACGCCACGATCCTGCGCCCGGCCTACTTCATCCAGAACGATCTGACGATCAAGGACGTCATCACCGGCTACGGCGTCTACCCGATGCCGGTCGGGGAAAGGGGCCTCGCCATGATCGATGTCCGCGATATCGCGGAGATCGCCGCCCTTGAACTGCTGCGACGCGAGCAGTCTGAACAGCCGCTTCCCCTCAGCCGCGTCAACCTCGTCGGTCCCGACACACTCACCGGACCGGATATCGCCGCAATCTGGACCGACGTGCTTGGTCGCCTGATCCACTACGGCGGGAGCGATACGCAAGCCTTCGAACAGAACCTCAGGCAGTTCATGCCCGCCTGGATGGCCTACGACATGCGCCTCATGGGCGACCGCTTCCTGACCGACGGCATGCTGCCCGAAGGCGGCGACGTGGAGCGCCTAACGGCACTTCTGGGCCGGCCGCTCCGCTCCTACCACAACTTCGCCTCCGAGACTGCTGCCTCTGCCTGACGCAGCGTCGCACACCCCGGACAAGGACTATCGTCATGATCTATTCGACCGCTATCGTTCTGGTAAATCCGCACGGCGAGACAAAACTGACCCGCGAGCAGGCCTGGAAGGGCCTAGAGCTGAAGGCCCGCGATGCGCGTCTGTTCCTTCCTCCTGGCCTGTGCACCCGCTGTGATGTCGTCGAGGAAAGCGCAACGCACTTCGTGCGCGAAGCCATCATCGCCGGCTCTGAGATCAGGGAGATCATCACCCTTGAGCCGCAGAGCAAGGTCACCTTCTTCCAGGCGACCGGCCCCCGTGAAGGCGCCATCGTCAACGAACTGTTCGAAGATGAAACCGGTGCACTGCAGCTTCGGTTCTACTGCTACCTCGGCCTTCGCGGAAAAGAGCCGAATGGGCCTGAAGAGCAAGCCGAGCAGATGCAGTTCGACAGTGACAAGGGCTACAAATCTGCCCTGCTGTCGACCCTGAAGCGGACCCGCGAGCTGCTCGCAGAGGGCCGGCTCTGATCACCACCATCAACACCCCAGGCAGAGCTGCCTCTCGGTAGGCGCCCTGCCTTTCAAAAGGACAAAAGCAATGAGAACGTCCGAGAATGAAACCCAATCAGCCATTGCCCCAAAGATCCTTGTCCTTGGCGCCACTGGCCCAACCGGCCGCCACATCGTTGGCCGGGCTCTGAGCCGCGGCTATGATGTCACGGTGCTGGTGCGCTCCCCGGAAAAAGCCCCCGATCTCAAAGGAGCAAAGCTTGTTATAGGCGACGCTCAGGATGAGAAGTTGCTTCGCCGGGCCATCAGGGGGCGTGATGCGGTCATCAGTGCACTCGGCACACCCGCAAGTCCTTTTCGTGAAGTCACCGTTCTTTCGACCTCGACCCAAGCGCTCGTCAAATCGATGCAGGCGGAGCAGGTTTCACGCCTTGTCAGCATCACAGGAATTGGTGCTGGCGATAGCAATGGACATGGGGGCTTTCTGTTCGACAGGTTGATCTTTCCGCTGCTTTTGCGGAAGGTTTACGAGGACAAGAACCGTCAGGAAGCCCTCATCAAGGACAGTGGACTGGATTGGACTATCGTGCGGCCCTCCATTCTCAATAACAAGCCCGGAGGTAAAGTGATCCGGACGCTTACCGACCTGACTGACTTCCATGGCGGTGAAATCGCGCGACAAGACGTTGCCAGTTTCGTGTTGGACCAAGTGGTCGGCGATGCCTGGGTCCATCGTGTACCGTTGATAACCTGGTGACAGAGTGCAGCCTTGTGCGCTGTGAGGGCTAGTACGGTCATAAAGGCCATCGTTGCGGATGGTGGAAATCAGGCATTGTTTGGCTGCACCGCTTTGGGGACTGTCAAGCCTCGCTTCAGCAGGGATTGAGGCGACGAAGGCACAAGAACGTGAGCACACTGATCACGCGTTCCAGAGCACGAGGTGCGTTCACACCTTAGTTGTTGTTCGCTCGAACAGAAACCGTCGCGGTCCTCCCCGCAATGAGCCGGACTGGGCTCGGGATATCATCGATCTCGATCCGAACCGGAATTCTCTGGGCCAGCCGAACCCATGAAAATGTTGGCGCCACGCTTGCGAGAGAGCCAACACTGTCGCTCCGCTCTCGATCTTCAATACCGGCGGCGATACCTGCGACATGTCCCATGATCGATTCCGCCTCACCCATGATATCGATCTTCACTCGATCGCCGACCTGGATTCGTGGGAGTTTGGTCTCTTCGAAGTAGCCCGCGATATAGATGGATTCTCTTTCCACGAGCACCCCAACCGCGTCCCCGACGGAGACATAGTTCCCGCGACGCAAGGAGAAGTTGGTGATTGTCCCTGATGCTGGTGCTTTCACAGTTGTCCGGTCGAGGTTCAGCTTTGCCAGATCCCGAGCCGCTAGCGCCGACTGATATGTAGCGTCTGCCTGATGCATCTGGCTTTCCGCATGCTGCCGCTCTTTCAAGCTGGCTGCTTCTCTGGAGGCGAGCAGTTGATACCGTTCGAATTCGGTTCTCGCCAGTTCCGCCGCGGCTTTGCTGCTCTGCATCTGGGCCTCCGCTTCGCGCAGCGCAAGTTCGAAGCGGTCTGTTTCGATCCGAAACAGGGGCGTCCCTCTCTCCACCTGCGCGTTGTCCGATACCAGAACCTCGATGACAGGCCCCGAGACGTCTGCTGCCAGTCGAACGACATCCGCACGGACATGAGCGTCCCGTGTCCACGGTGCTTCCATGTAGAAGGACCATAGGTGCCAGCTAAGAACTGCAGCGCAGCCCACCATAGACAAGGTCAACAGGGCTCGCCCTGAGGTGATCGTGAGGTTCTTCATCTTTGCAACCAGTTGATAGCGGCGGAAAGCCCACCGAGGAGGGTGATGTAGAGTGCGAGGTTGAACAGGGAGCGATGCCACACCGCTGGATAAAACCCGAGCTTGGCGAGAACCGATGTGAGAATGCGGAATAGACCGTATGCACACAGGGCGAGTGCCGAGAACCATGGAAGGAGGACACCATAGATGTCGAATTGTCCGGTCACGCGGCGATCCTCCTCGCAGGAGGTTTTATGAAAACCGGTGGTCCGGCGTCCGGAGCGAGGCACAGACGGAGCGCGGCTGCGTGCACCACAAGTTCGCCGTCTACATCCGCTGCGATCATTTCCAGAGAGGAAAGTATAAGGTTATCCAGCATTCCAACGGCATTTTCCAGGACGTCGCCACGTTCAGCGGGCGCCAGGTGGTACAAGATCTCCAGTCCTGAGAAGACGGCTTCAGCCCTGAGGCGAATAGGCATCGATGCTTCATCCGCGAGCTCCCGCATCGCTGTTATATGAAGTCCTGCTCGCAGATCCCGGATAAGGTCGGCAGCGGCGGTATCGGAGGTCGGCGATAGTTTTGCCGCTCTGGAGGCAAAGAGACCTGCGAGATCGATTCCGCGATGGTAGGTGACATGAGCATTGGCATGTCTGCCGGCCGCGATCCTGGCGACATGCTTTTGGGTAACGGAAAAGAGCCTCCTGGCATTTGTCTCCGCTCTTACAGATCGGAAGATGCCGCAGACGGCGATCGTCCAGGCCATCGCAAGAAGGGTCGCGATCGCCGAGTTTGCAAACGTCACGAAGTCGCTGCTCTGGTGTGCCTGGAGGGTGAGAAGAAGGGGGAAATTCACGCACAGCCCCATGCCGACGATCGCGAGTGAAGGCAAAGCGAGACATATGCCGGCAGGGATCAGAAACAGCCCGAGGGCAGCGACGAGGGGCACGAAGCCGTTGATCATCGGAAGGATAGCGAACCCGTAGACGAACGCTGCGATGACGGAGCCGATCGTTACGTCGACAAATTTGCGCATGGCTGGGACAGGATCGTCCATTGTCGCAAGAAGGCAGCAAAAYACTCCCGAAATCTGGGCAAATGTCATCCCGTCGGTCCAGCCGCTTGCAATCCAGAAGAAGGTGGAGGTCGCCAGGCAGATCGCGACGGCCAGCGCCGATAGCAATGCCATGCCGATGTCGCGGTGCAGAGCCGGCATCTTGCCGGGAGCAGCGAAACGACGAGCAGCCCTCGCCGCATTCTCTTCCTCTATAGCTTCACGAAGAGAGTTAGCCTCATGAGAAATTCGATGAATATCCCGCAGATTCCGGGCGGTATTGGCAAGAAGAAGATTTTCCCAGAACGGGGGCGCGCCGGAAGAGGTTAGCGCGTCGATCATTGCTCTGGAGCTCTCCGTGGTATCGGTTGAATGAGAACTGATCCTTGCGATCAAAGACAGAGCCTGCTCCGATTTCGAGGTGTTGAGCTTGGCGAGTGCTCGTCGCAGATCCTCTAGTTCGCTCATCAACGGAAGCAAGGACACCATCCGGTGCTGCAATGATCTCACCAGCGAAACTGCACGTCGATATCGGGATCCGTCATATCGAAGGTGGACCGTGAACGACCGAAGGTCCGCCGCGTCCGCCGCCAAAGCGTGTCGTTCTGTTCTGCTGTGATTTTCTTCTGTCTCGTCAGTCGCCGTCGCCGCGAGGACCTTCCGCGCCTTTGCCATCCACCCGTCGATCCGGTTGACGAGTACCGTCCCCACATGAACTGGAAAGACGACGTGGCTAATAATCGGGGCGCATGTAATCGCAAGACCGATCTCCTCGATGCGGGAGACAACAGTGTCGAACGTGTTTGCCGGCGCGGTGACCAGTGGCAGTCCCGCCAGGAGCACCGTGTAACCGGCCAGCAGGGAAACATAGCTGCGAGGCGTGCGATCAAGAAGGCTAACGAAAGTGCATCCCGACACCCATGCAATGATCGCTGCGGAAAGCAGCATCGGCTCGTTCACAAGGTTTGGAACCATGATGACCGTCGCGCCGCCACCGATCAGGGTCCCCAGCAGTCGATAGAGCGATTTCGATGCGATCGCGCCTGAAAGCGGATGGGCAACGATGTAGACCGTTGCCACCGTCCAGAACGGCCGCGGCAGATCGAAGCTTATTGCAATGTAATAGGCCAGTATGGCCGCCAGGAATGTCTTCAATGAAAAGATCACGTTCCCAGTAGTGACAACCGGTCGAGCGCTCACAAGTCATCTCCCGATTGGTGGTTCTTCCGCGAGACGCCTTGCTCTTCCATGGCGCCGGTGAAGCCGTAGATCGCGGGTGAGACGTAGCAAAAGAACGGAACCGCGATGCAGGCATGCATATAAGCGTCGAGCGGGTCGGCGCACGAAACAGCCGAAGCGGCTGGCAGCTGGTGGCCAAAGAACCCGYGGACCCTCACAAGGAAGGCTTTCGTAACCTTTCGCGCACTGGCTACGCGACTAGGCCCGACGCGCACATATTGTGGAGGCAAGATGCAAAGCCTGCGATAGCGCTTCTGAGGCAGCCGAAATTCAGTCTGGAAGATATCAGACCACCAGTGAGGGTCATGTTCGTGTATCGCCATCGTCATTCTCCGAATTCTTTCGGACGACCCTATCGACAAAGCACGTGGGGGAATTTAGATATTCTCTCAAATGATCACTGAATCCCACCAAACGCGGCTGTCCCTTGCTGCAGCCCTCGTCGATCATGATCTCGAAAACTCTGCCGCGCTTGCGCGCGCCGTGAGGATCGACGTGTCGCAGAACGAACGCGAAGCACCTGAGCATCGTCATCGAAAGGGGCAGCTCGTCATGGCGTTACGGGGAGGGGTGACATGTCGCGTTCCCAGCGGGATGTGGATGGTGCCACCTCATTGCGGCGTCTGGGTTCCGGGAGGGATGCTGCACAGCAATGTGGCGACCGCCAACGCACGTTTGTTCTTTCTGTTCATTGAGCCGGGTGCTGCCGATCTGCCGGATCGATGTTGCACGCTTTCGCTTTCCCCGCTCGTCAGAGAGCTCATCATCGAGATGGCTGACCAGTCCCCCGTCGCGAACGCCCATGCTGATTTAATTTCGACGCTGCTTCTATCGGCTTTATCGCGGATGCCGGTAGAGGATCTGCATCTACCCCTGACAGATGAGCCTCGCCTTGACTTGATCGCATCGGTATTGGTCGATGACCCGTCTGACCGGAGCACGATGGCGCAATGGGCAAAGCGAGTGGCAATGAGCGAGAATTCTCTCGCTCGTCTTGTTCAGCAGCAGACTGGCTTGACCTTCGGCCGTTGGCGACAGCAGTTGCAATTGATCATCGCAATCCGAAGCCTTGCAGCGGGGGCGACGGTGCAGCAGGTTTCGGGCGAACTCGGATATGAATCCGTATCTGCATTCATCACCATGTTCAAGAAAGCCCTCGGCGCATCGCCAGCAAAGTATCTAGGAAACTTCTACCGTTAAGTGTCGGGAAACACAGTTACTGAAGCACCCTGCAGGAGATGAAGCATGTTCACTCACGTGATGATCGGAAGCAACGACCTGGAGCGGGCCAGAAGCTTCTACGACGCCACCTTCGCTGCATTAGGAGGCAAGCCCGGAGAGATGGATGTGAGAGGCCGACTGATCTACGCTCACGAGGGGGGCCGACTGATGATCACGAAGCCGATCGATGGTAAGGCGGCGACTGCAGCCAACGGCGGGACGATCGGTATAGGTGCTGCAAGCCGTGACCATGTTCTAGCGTGGCATGCCGCCGGTACCGCGCATGGTGGCACGGCAATTGAGAGCGAGCCTGCGGAGCGGCCGAACGGGGCATTCGTAGCATATCTTCGGGACCCTGACGGAAACAAGCTCACTGTACGGTCTCACCCGAGGAAATGAGATAGGCGTGCGAAGCGGCTAGTGGACAGCGTGATCAATGGTTGCGCTATATCGGTCAAGCCACCGTCCCGCCGACGTGCTGGGGCGGTTTGGATGAGCCGATGCCCTTTAGATAGGCGGTGTCCTGTATGGGTGGGCGGCCGAACAAACGCCTGTACTCGCGTGTGAACTGCGTCTGGCTGTCATAGCCGACCTCGAAGCCGACGGTTCGGGCACTCGAGCCGCCAATCAGCAAGCGTTTACGCGCCTCCTGAAGCCTGACATGCATCCGATATTGCAGCGGCGTCATCAGCGTCGTCGCCTTGAAATGGCGATGAAGTGATGTCGCACTCATGCGCGCGAGGTCGGCAAGCATGTCGATTGCCATGGGTTTATTGTAATGCTCCTTTATCCACGCGGTGACCTTCCCGATCTGGGCGATCTTCGTATCCTTCGTGGCGTAGTCTCTTAATGTTGCACCATGCTCACCCTGGAGAAGCCGATAATAAAGTTCCGTCGTTGCAGGCTTGAGTAGCGCAGCCAGATCCTCCGGGCGGTTAAGAAGCAGTACGACGCGATGAAGTGCGCTCAAGATGTCTTCAGTCTGTCGTGCGACCGATAGACCCTCCCGGTGCGCCTGAGCAGGGCGGACCGCGACATTCGGAAGCAGTTCGGCCAAGTCCCGACGGTTAAGTTCAAATGACAATGCATAATGCGGATGGTCGTGGAAGCTGCGGTGATGCGGGCGGAAACCGGCAGGTTCACTGAGGCAATGAAGTATTGCGTGTCATCAACTTCGAACGCGCGACCGCCGAGCAAAATTTCCTTTTGGCCTTGAATCACAGCGCAGAGGCGGGGTGTGTAAATGCTTTCAACAGGAAGGGTCGGCGCCTCGACCTTGAAGATCGAAAGACCGGCGATAGGGGTCTTTTGTCTCGGCGCAGCAGCGTGTCGATCAATGATCGCGATAAGCTCTTCCTTGATCCTCAAATCCGTTCCTTCATGACCGATGGCATAGCCTCTAATGTAGGCAGTGACATAAGATTTGGTAGGATCGTATGAAACGCTGGGCGTTTCGCCATAACAGTCCCATCCTGCCGTTCGTATCTTTCGTGAAACGGCGACCGGTCTGCAAAGACCGCTTTTGCGGCCATTGCCGTTCGCAACCAGAAGGATGATCGAAAATGACGAATAAACCGGTATGGTTCATTACCGGCGCCTCGAATGGCCTCGGCTTCGAGATCGCCAAACACGTGCTGGGTCTCGGTTATAGGGTGGTCCTGACGGCCAGGCGCCCCGAGCGGCTAGCCGGGCTCGCTGATCAATTCAAGGGGCAAGCGCTCGCGCTGAACCTCGATGTCACCGATCGCTCGACAATCAGGAGCGCTGTCGCCGAAACGCTCTTGATCTTTGGTCAGATCGACGTTCTCGTTAACAACGCCGGTTACGGCTATCTCGCAGCGATCGAGGAGGGAGACGAGGAAGGTGTTCGCAAACAGTTCGATACGAACCTGTTTGGTCTCATCGATGTTACGAAGGAAGTCTTGCCGGCCATGCGGGCGCGCAGAAGCGGTCATATTGTAAACGTCTCTTCGCTTGGCGGGCTCATGGCATTCGCGGCAACCGGTTACTACCACGCGACAAAATTTGCAGTCGAGGCCGTTTCAGAGTCTCTTGCCCAGGAACTCGCTCCGCTCGGCATCAAGGTAACCATTGTAGAACCCGGCGCATTTCGCACCAACTGGGCTGGTAGCTCGATGGCGGAGTCGCAGATCGTCATTGACGACTATGCTGACACGGCAGGAAAGCGTCGAGTATCGACGAAAGCGGTTTCCGGCAATCAGCCGGGAGATCCCGCCCGCGCCGCAGCGGCTATCCAGATGGCAGTTGAATCGCCAGCCCCTCCCTTGCGGCTCCTCTTGGGAGGATCTGCTTTGGATCTGGCCTACAAGCGTCTTGAAACACTTCGGAAGAATTTCGACGATTGGAGTGACGTGACCCGCGGTGCCGATTTTCCCGAGTTTCAAAGGTGATATTCAAGTCCGGCAGCCAAGCGAGCTCGCATTCCGTCAGGAGGGAACGAAGGTCGACGCCTTCCGAGGCCAATCGCCGTGCCCGACCAGTCGGCTTTCGATGGTCTTTCAAGGCCAGGTACCCAGCCTGACATCGAGTTTCTCGCTTCGGACCGCCAGCGCACAGGGTGATGCGCGCTGGCGACGTGGCAGGTGCCGTTCAGGCTGGCATTTCGTCCGGCGTCGCCAATGTCGTTGAAGAGCTGCGGTGTGTCTGGACGCATCAATGAGGTGCCAGGGTAGTCAGCCACGATTTCTGCCGGCAAGTACCTCCGATGTAATTGAGATCATGAACGGCTCGACGGCGATTAGGATTTCGGCTTTGCGGGTGATCGCCGGCTTCGTTCAATCCATTGACACAGCGTTTCTTGCGCGCGAGCATTCGTCCTCGGCGGACATCGTCTCCCCCGGGAATAGCTGTTAGTGCCCGCCAGGGTGCGTCTTGACCGATGACTTTGCGGAAACAGTGGATCGAGCCCGCCCGCCCATGGTCRCGCGCGGGTTGGCCATTACACGCCAGCGGGCTTTTCTCTCGACAACGAACTCGCAGAGCCACTGTCCAGAAAGATGTGGCACGAGAGGTGGTCCTGCAAAATGGAGGCCGGCACGACGTTTATGACTGGCCCCTCCAGAACGTCCCGCACAGCCTTTGCTTTACGCACGTCGGGAACCGTTACGACGACGGTTCCACTTGCCATGATACGCTGTACTGTCATCGAGATCGCCTGCCTAGGAACTGCATCAACCGATGAGAACCAGCCTTCCCCGAACTGCTGTAGTCTACATTTCTCATCCAGATCGACAATTCTGTAAGCGACGGTAGTTTCAAAATCGGCCGGAGGATCATTGAAAGCAAGGTGCCCGTTTTCTCCTATACCCGCGAATGTCACGTCGATGGGATGTTGATCTAGCAGAGCGTTCAGTCGGCATAGTTCTGCTTCGATGTCGGGGGCGTCACCATTGACGAAATGAAACGCGCCCAACTCCGGGAGTTTCGAAACAAACCGATCCTTCAGATAGCGCCGGAAGCTCGCGTCCGAGGTCTCCGACATGCCCACGTATTCGTCCAGATGAAAACCCGTCACTCGCGACCAGTCGATTCCTTCAAGAGCGGTGAGTGCTTCCAGCATTTCAAATTGGCTTGCACCCGTCGCCACAACGATATTTGCTTTTCCAAGTTGAATTATGGCCTCCTGAATTCGCTGGGCACCGAGCAAAGCCGCCGCCGCAGCGCTATCGACCTTGTCTTTAAAAAAATGCGTTTTGATCATTTGTTTTTCTTTCGAAGATCTGGGAGGATCGTTAGTTGGTTCAGTCGCGATTGAACAAGGCGCCGCTGCTTAAGGGCAACGTGCTCTTTCTCATAGGCTTGAAAGTCCAGATTCTATTGCTGGCTACGACGACAGGATCAAATCCACTCGTGCCGGTTTGCTCGGCCTTCGGCATCCGGCGCCCGGATAAAATAATCGGGGTATGCTTCGCTCAGGCTATCGATGTAGGGAACGATCACACTAAGATGCTCACGTAGTGCCTCTCTAGAGGCATTGATATCGTTGTGAGCAATAGCGTCGCGGATGCCTTGGTGTTCTTTTAGCGTTTGCTCCATTCGACCCTCCACGGGCAGCGACAGGACTCGTACACGATCCAAATGCACTTTGATCTGCCGCACCATTGGCCAAAGCGTCGTGAAACCAGCACCCAGTGCGATCGCCTCGTGGAACGCTTCGTCCGACTCGTGGAATCCGCCCATGTCTCCAAGAGCAACAGCAAGCCGCTGTCTGGCAAGAACGACATCTAGACCGGCAACGTCTGCTTGATCGGCAACCTTTGCCATTCGCGTAATTGCGACTTCCTCCAAAGACCGTCGAATTATGATTGCTTCGCGGATGCGATTTACCGGGATCCGGGCAACGAAAGTACCTGCCTGGGCCATCATCTCGACCAAGCCGTCCGCTTCAAGCTGAAGTAGTGCCTCTCGTACAGGGGTTCGGCTCACGCCAAACTGCTCTGTTAAAGCCTTTTCATTGAGAGGTTCACCCGGACGAAGCTCCATACGAGCGATCGACCGGAGCAGGGTCTCATAGATTACCGTGGCGTGAGTGCGGCGGGCAGGATGAGCCGCGGATGACCGAGTAACGGCTTTGTTTGGTGAACCAGTCTGTGTCGGCGTTTTCATCAGTCATATCTCTAAAGGTGAGAACTCACTTATTTGTCCTGAAATTCGTCAGGTGTGACATACGATATATTAGTATGCTTCGTCTACGTCAACCCTTCCGTTGGAAGTTTCGTCGATTCCAAAAGGGAATCGAATCGTTATAAAACAATTACTTATGGTAATTATCGTGCTTGGATAACCTCATGAGAGGGCGCGAGGTGAGAAATCAGACTCGCAGCTATTGCGCATCTCGTAGCTACGATATATTAATGTATCGACCAAATGAGGGGGAGCCTTGCGATGACGAGTTTCAAGCGTAGAACATTCCTGAATGCGATGGCCGCCGGCCTCGCGTTTGGTGCATACCGACCATCTTGGGCCGCACCCGACCGGGTTCGGATGTTTTGGTGGGGGTCAAATGATAGAGCAAAGCGCACCGAGAATGCTGTTAAGGCTTTCGAAGCCGGCAACCCCGATGTTCTCGTCGATACAGAGTCTGCTGGGTGGGACGGTTATTGGCCTCGTCTCGCCACCCAGGTGGCGGGGCGCAATGCGCCCGACATGATCCAGATGGATCCTATTTACATGCGCGAGTATGCGCGCAGGGGGACTATCGCGCCGCTCGACAAATTTGTCGGGACGCTTCTGAACATTCAAGGGTTTGACAAGTCCAATCTTGAGTCCTGCAGCGTGGACGGCGCGTTATATGGCGTGAATGCAGGCGTCAATGCTTTTGGTCTGGTTATCGACAATAACGCCTGGCGAGAACGCGGGGTCGAACCGCCTACGTTCGGGACGACTTGGAATGACCTCTTGGAGAAAAGCAAGGCTTTTGCCACCGCGAATAAAAAGCCTGGATTCTATGCTTTGGCCGATGGCAGCGGTGTCGAGCCGGTCTTCGAAATTTGGCTGCGCTCTCAGGGACGAGAACTCTATACGGCTGAGGGAAAGCTGGGTTTCGATCGGCCCCTACTGTCCACCTGGTTCCGGTACTGGGCTGCCATGCGTGACGGCGGCGGTTGTGTTACTCCTGACATACAGGCGCTTTCGAAGAATGCGGTAGAGTCGGGGCCTCTGACCTTGGGCCATTCGGCCAGCGATTTTGGTCATTCCAACGAATTTATTGGTTTTTGCGAGCTTAACAAAGCGCCACTGTCACTCACCGGCATTCCAGTCTTTTCCGACGGAGAAAGAAGCAACTATCTCAAACCGTCACAGATGTTCTCTGTCTCGAGCGGATCCAAGAACCCTGAGGCTGCTGTAAAACTCATCAATTTTATGGTGGCAGATCCTGTCGGCGTCAAATTCCTCGGCGTTGAACGTGGTGTGCCGGCTTCGCAAGTGATGCGCAATCTGCTTTCGCCTTCCTTGAATGAGAATGAACGGGCGACCGTCGATTTCATTTCTAATCTAGGTCCATATGTCGGGAAACTGCCCCCAGCACCGCCTACAGGGGCCGGCGAAATCAGTATTCTGCTGACGCGTGTAAGTCAGGAGGTGGGGTTTGGAAGCGCGACACCCGACGAGGGCGCAGCATCATATTTCGATGAAGCCGACGCAATCCTGCAGCGTAGGTAGTGGCTATGCCGGAAACATCATGCTCATCGAAAAATGCGGCTGCCGAGGGTTTGAGGGCGCAAGTCGGCCGCATCGCCAAGCGGAACTCTTCAGGCGTCCTTTTCCTGCTGCCTTGGCTCATTGGCTTTACTGTCTTCACCGCCGGCCCAGCGATCGTTTCATTGTATCTTTCATTCACCGACTACGACCTGATCCGCGAGCCGCAATTTGTGGGACTGGCTAATTACATGCGCATAGTGACGGCGGACCCGAAATTTGCTTCAGCAATGCGGGTTACGTTCATTTACGTTTTGTTCTCGGTTCCCCTAAAGCTTGTATTCGCTCTAGGGGTCGCGGTTATCCTCAATCGCGGTATCGCCGGCTTGCCGCTGTACAGGGCAATCTTCTACCTTCCATCGCTGCTTGGCGCATCAGTAGCAATTGCGGTACTCTGGCGCCAGCTCTTCGCCACAGACGGCCTCGTCAACAGTTTCCTCTCGCTTTTCGGGGTAGTCGGGCCGAGCTGGATTTCGAATCCTCACTATTCCCTCTACACTTTGGTCATCCTGTCCGTATGGCAGTTTGGCTCGCCGATGATCATCTTTCTGGCGGGACTTCGCCAGCTTCCGCGAGATGTTTACGAAGCGGCCAGTCTCGATGGTGCCTCGAGTATCAGGCAATTTTTTAAGATCAGTATTCCTCTTCTGTCACCGGTGATCTTCTTTAACGTCGTGGTTCAGACTATCGAGGCTTTCAGGACCTTTACTCCGGCCTTCATTGTCTCTGGAGGTACCGGCGGTCCGATCAATTCAACCTTGTTTTACGCGCTGTACCTTTACCAAGAGGCGTTTGGAAACTTTCGGATGGGATACGCTTCGGCGTTGGCGTGGATTTTGATGATCATCATTGCCGCGTTCACCACCCTTTCGTTCCTGTCCACGCGATATTGGGTGCACTACGATGAATAGTCGCAAGCTACGACCGTTATTGAATGTAGATGCAAGGGTAGTGCTGAGTCATTCTGCGCTGATCATTGTCTCCCTGGCGCTGCTTTACCCAATCTTTTGGATGGTGGCAGGTTCTCTGCGACCCCAGGACGAGATTTTTTCGGGCGGAGCCACCATCGTCCCATCCCAGGTAACGATTGAGGCCTACCAGTCAGGCTGGTTCGCAATGAAGGTAAGTTTTGGGCGTTTCTTTCTCAATTCCTTTGTTGTCGCAATTCTGTCGACGATCGGAACTGTCATTTCGGCGTCCGTTACCGCCTTCGCGTTCGCGAGGTTGAAATTTGCCGGACGAGACATCTGCTTTGCGCTCATGCTGAGCACACTGATGTTGCCCTACCAGGTAACCCTCATACCGCAATATGTCCTGTTCCTCCGCCTGGATTGGGTCAACACTTGGCTCCCTCTAATTGTCCCAAAGTTCTTCGCGGTTGAAGCTTTCTTCATTTTCCTGATGGTTCAGTTCTTCAAACAGCTACCGCGGGAGCTTGACGAGGCTGCGCAGATGGACGGCTGTGGATCCTGGCGGATCTATTGGAAGATTATCCTTCCGCTTTCGGTCCCAGTCATGGCAACCGCAGCGATATTCTCGTTCATCTGGACGTGGGACGACTTTTTCGGACCGCTGATCTACATCAGCGATATGAACTCATACACCGTGCCGCTCGGCTTAAGCTCCTTTGTGGACTCCAGCGGTGTTTCCAACTGGAACCAGCTCTTTGCGATGTCTGTGTTGTCGCTCAC
>NZ_JBFUBG010000110.1:0-18636 GCF_056405875.1 Rhizobium sp. P1_E6
ACCTGATGTATCGCGGCCGCGTGGCACAGGCCAAGCGCTTCGGCGACATGGGCCAGGCGCAATCGCTCTACAAGGCATGGGCTGCCGTCGACAACAATGCGGGCAATGCCGGCGCATTGCTAACCGCGATCGATGCAAAATGGCGCAACGATCCCGGCTTTCTGTTCGCGCGCATCGAATATCTGCGCAAGCAGGACAAGTATCTCGACGCCGCCAAGCTGCTGCAGCAGATACCGCGCGACCGGACCGAACTGATGAATTCGGGCGAATGGTGGAACGAGCAGCGGATCGTCAGCCGCGGTCTCGTCGACCAGGGCCAGTTCAAGACAGCCTACCAGATCGTCGCCGCCTCCGTTGCGACGGTGCCGACCGATATCGTCGAAGCGCAGTTCCATGCCGGCTGGTATGCGCTGCGCGGATTGCAGGACCCGACGACGGCCGAGACACATTTCCGCAAGATCCTGCAGGTTTCGAACGGCCCGCTCTCTGTTTCTCGCGCCTGGTATTGGCTCGGGCGTTCAGCGGAAGCCGGCGGCCCGGGCAAGGCCAGCGAGTTTTTCGCCAAGGCCGCGAATTTTCCGGGCACATTCTACGGGCAGCTGGCAGCTGAGCGGCTTGGGCGGAAGACCTTGAACGTCACCTATCCGTCGCCGACACCAGCCGACCGCCAGAATCTCCAGCAGCGCGAAGCCGTGCAGGCGATCGGACGGCTGGAGACCGCAGGTCATGGCTGGCGTGCGGCAGCGATTTACCTGGCCCTTGCCGACCAGCTCCAGAGCCCCGGGGAGCTCGCGATCCTGACGGCCAAGGCCGAGCAGGCGGGCAACCATCATCTTTCGCTGCAGATCGGCAAGATCGCCTATGGGCGCGGCATCGACGTTGCGGCGCTGGCCTTCCCGGTCGGCGTCATTCCCGCCAACGCCAATATTTCCGGCTCGGGCAAGGCGCTCGCCTATGCGATCGCCCGGCAGGAAAGCGCTTTCAACCCGGCGGCCGTTTCCGCAGCCAATGCCCGCGGTCTGCTGCAACTTCTGCCTGGGACGGCCCAGGCCGTCGCCAAGCGGCACAGCATCACCTATTCCAAGGACAAGCTCACAGCCGATGCCGGCTACAACGCGACGCTCGGCGCGCATTATCTCGGCGAGCAGATCGAAGCTTTCGGCGGCTCCTATATCCTGACCTTCATCGCCTATAATGCCGGACCGAAGCGCGTGCCGGAATGGATCGGCCGCTATGGCGATCCGCGCGGCAAACCGGTCGACGAGATCGTCGACTGGATCGAGCGCATCCCCTTCCCCGAAACGCGCAACTACGTGCAGAGGGTGATGGAGAATTACGAGGTCTATAAGGCTCGACTGGGTCAGTCCCCTGATATCGAGCGCGACCTCATCGGCGGTCGCGGCGCGACCTAAGCTCGCCTAGTAGCCACGTTGAAAGCACGCTACATCTCGGTTCAGAAGACCGGATGGAGATGTCATGGCTAACGCAGTCACCAACGGGTTTACCGAAAAATTCTTTGAATCTACCGATGGGCTCAGGCTTTACGCCCGTAACTACCAGCCGACCGGTGAAAGTACCGACCGGTTGCCGGTCGTCTRCCTGCCGGGCCTTACGCGCAATGCCCGCGATTTCCACGAACTCGCATTGATCCTGTCGCGGGACGCAGGTTTCCCACGGCGTGTCATGGCAGTGGACTATCGCGGACGTGGCCTGTCTGATCGGGATGATAACAAGGCGAATTACAATCTCGCTGTCGAATGCGGCGATGTGATTGCCGCCTGCGATGCGTTCGGCATAGACCGCGCCATCTTCATTGGGACCTCGCGCGGCGGGCTGATTCTGCATCTGCTGGCGGCAATAAAGCCGGAACTGCTCACGGGCGTCATCTTAAACGATATCGGCCCGGTCATCGAGCCAGCCGGGCTGATGGCGATCAGGGACTATCTCAACCGTGACCGCAAACCTCGAAGCTGGAGTGAAGCGATCGATATCCTCAAGGAGAATCACGGCGCTGCCTTTCCCTCGCTCGATCCCACCGACTGGGAGAGCATGGCGCACGCCATCTATCGAGAACAGAATGGCGTACCTCTCGCCGACTATGACCCGGCGATTGCCCAGCAGTTGAAAACAATCGATTTCAACAATCCCCTCCCCGACCTCTGGCCGCAATTCGAGAGGCTGCGCTCCACACCGCTGCTGGTGATCAGAGGAGAGAACTCCAATCTGCTATCGCGAGAGACAACAGAGGAGATGACGAAGCGGCACCCGGGGATCGTTCAGATCACGGCGAAAGGCCAAGGTCACGCGCCGCTTCTGCATCTAGGGGACATTCCGGAGGGAATCGGTACGTTTGTCAGCAGGCTTCGCTGATCCGGCGGCTGAGCCGTTCACCCCGGATTTTGCCTGTTTCCCGACTGCCAATAGGCATCGGACTCCAGCATAAAATAGAAAAAGCCCGGCTCGAAAGCCGGGCTTCCCTGAATGACCGAAGTCAGATCAGATTAGAATGCACGCTGCAGGCGGAAGTAGCCCGAGGTTACGTCGTCAGCACCATCCGGATCGAGGTACTGAACCGAAACCTTTGCAGAGAGGTTGTCTACGATCTGGTAGTCAACCGTCAGACCAACCTTCCAGGCATCGTTGTCGTCGTTGAATTCGTCACCGACGATGCCGTAGTGGCCGTAGTACTGTACGCCCGGGGTCAGCTTCAGCTTGTCGGTAGCCTTGATGGCGTACTCGGCAGCAACGGCCCATTCGGACTTGTTGTAGTAGGCGTTCGGGTTGGTGGAGTAGACAGCTGCGAGGCCGAGCGTGCCCGGACCGATTGCAACGGTACCCATAGCGCGAACAGCGCCTTCTTCGTTGTCGGTGTCGTAACCAGCAGTGATCTGGTAGGTGAAGGCACCAGCCTTGCCACCGAGACCAACAGCTACGCCGAAGTTGTTAGGGGTTTCGCCGTCGTAGAACGGGCTGTCTTCCAGTTCGTCAACGCTGATGCCAGCGTAGAAGTCACCGGTTTCGTACTGATAACGGATCGAGTTATGCAGGGTAACCGGGGAGCCGATGTCGTCCGTTTCGCCGGAGAGACCATCGTCCCACCAGGAGTAGAACAGACCAGCGCGGAAGCCGGCAATGTCGAGGTAAGCAGAATCAAGCTGCGTCTTCTGGTTAGAAGCGTTGTCAGCATTGGCCTGAATAACGATCACGCCGGTAAGCGGGCCGTATTCGGTGTCGCTCTTGGCCGTGAACTGGATCTGACCACGCGTACGAGCGTCCCAGTCCGAGTCGTTCGGAACAGAACCGCCGCCGCTAGCACCGATCGAGCTTGCGTTCGGAGCAACGTCAACCTGGAAACGGATGTAACCGTTGATCTTCAGGCAGGTTTCCGTGCCCGGGATGTAGAAGTAGCCGGTGCCGTAGGCGTCGCAGACGCGAACGTATTCAACCGGTTCCGGCTCGGCAGCAACGATTGCGTCAGCTGCCTGAGCGCCGGATACTACTGCCAAAGCAGCAGCGGAGCCGAGAAGAAGGCTCTTGATGTTCATAATGACCTCCAATTCAAGTTTCGATCGGAGATAGGATCACGCCTGGACAGCGTTTCCCTGCCCCATCTCCGGTGTTTGAAGAAGTCGGGCGGTCAAGCCCTTGCTTCCGAGGGTGAAAATACAAGACGGCGGCTGTCACGCAATCACCAACTTGTGTTCAGGAGGGGTTTACGAAAGCCTTACCGAAACCCTGTTGCTGAAAGGCCACAAGTTGGGCAATGGCCCCGCTGCTTGTTTAGGCTTTATTAAGAAAGTGCTTATTTTCCCGGTATTTATTGGGGTTTCATAAAGGCCGGAGGCGCTTCCTGTGCCAAATCGGCACCATTTTTCCGCCTGATTCTGCCACTTTGGGGGTGATTGGCGGCCAGTCGCGCAACGGTCGTGATACATTAGAAGAAACCGATTTCAGTCTTCACGCCGAGAAGCCCGCTGATTCCCGACGCGATTCGGTTCGCGATCAGATCGATTCCATAACCGGTCGTTCGACGCCCGAATTCGCGAAAGGGAAAAACCGCCCGTGGTGGTGGCTAGCCATACGACGTCAACATTCTATGAGTTTGAAGGAAAATGGCGGAGAAGATGGGATTCGAACCCACGATACCATTCCTGGTATACTCCCTTAGCAGGGGAGCGCCTTCGACCACTCGGCCACCTCTCCGGTCGGAGCCCTGATATGGGTATTCACCGGTACGATCAAGCTTTTTTTGAAGTTTTCACACGTCCTTTATTTAGGCGGCAAACGCGATGGTGACAGTCAAAACTGAAACTGCCTCCAAAGCCGATCGCGCTCTGCGCTTATTCAGGCCAGCAACTGCTTCAGATCGGCCGCAGGATCGGCCAGGATCGCCCGATCCGGATTGATTCCTGATTCCAGCATCTTCTTGCCCGTCACATAGGCCTTTGCATCGTTGATGGCGTCGACGGCGATCAGCCTGCCCTCGCGGAAATACCAGACGGAGCTTGCTCCTTCGCGGGCGCCGGGACGCAGCAGCGTATCGTCATAGCCCATATTGAAGCCGGCGATCTGGAGCTTCACGTCATACTGGTCCGACCAGAACCAGGGTTTCGGGTCGTACGATTCGTTGCCGCCGGCAATGACGGCAGCGGCAGCGTCCGCCTGATCGACGGCGTTCTGCACGGATTCGAGCCGGATGCGACCGCCCTGCCAGGGCAAGCTCGCGCAATCGCCGGCCGCAAAGATCGATGGATCGGATGTGCGGGCGAATTCATCGACGATGATTCCATTGCCGACTTCGAGACCCGCTTCCTTCGCCAGGAGATCGTTCGGCACGACACCGATACCGACAATGACGAAATCCACCTCGATGGTGCTGCCGTCGGAAAGCTCGGCGCCGGTCACCCGGCCATCCTTGCCTACAAGATGTTTGAGGCCGGTCTTTTCGCGAATCGTAACATCATGGCTCTTATGAATCGCGCGCATGATGTCGGCGGTTTCCTTCGCCGCGACGCGCTGCAGGATCCGGTCGGCCATCTCGATGACGGTCACTTCAAGGCCGAGATGGCGGGCGACGGCCGCAGCCTCAAGGCCGATATAACCGCCGCCAATGATGAGCACACGGCGGCCGGGTCGCATTTCCTCGGCCAGCAAATCGGCATCGCGCTTGTCGCGGGCGACATAGACGCCATCGAGATCGCCGCCGATGGCCGCCGGCAGACGACGCGGCGTCGAGCCCGTCACGAGTGCCAGCGTGCCATAGTCGAGAACGGAACCATCCTGCAGCAAGACCTGCTTCGCATCGCGCTTGATCTGCTCGGCCCAGGTCGACAGGCGAATCTCGACATTATTGTCCGGGTACCAATGCTCGGGGCGGAACAGCAGGCGGTCGAAGGCCATCTCGCCCAGCAGGTATTTCTTTGAGAGTGGCGGGCGCTGATAGGGAAGCACGTCTTCGGCGCCGATGATCGTGATCGGGCGCATATCCTTCAGCGCACGCAGTTTGGCTGCCAATGCGAAGCCTGCCTGCCCCGCGCCGATGATCACCAGTCTGTCCGTCACGATATCACTCCCGAATATCAGCCATTCCACAGGGAGAAGGCCTATCCCCTGCCCCAAACGCCGTCAACGGAAGCGAAGGCTAACCTCAGCCGATCTCGATCCAGCGGCGCTCATGGAAGGACTGTGCCATGGCATGAACCGACTTCTCTATCCTGAGACCGTCTTCGAATGTCACGATAGACGCCGGCTCTCCGGAAATCGCCCGGATAAGCTCGCGGCATTCGATGATCTTGAGGTCATTGAAGCCGAGACCGTGGCCGGGGGCCGGAATGAAGCGATCATAGGGCTGATGGACGGGTGCTGCCAGTATTTTGCGGAAACCCTGCTCGGAACCACGTCCTTCGGCCTGATAGAATTCGAATTCGTTCATACGCTCCTGATCGTAGAGGATAGAGCCCTGTGAGCCGTAGATCTGCAACGCGATGCGGCCCTTGCGGCCCCAGGCGGCACGATTGGCCATCAGCACGGCGGAGATGCCGCCGCCGAGACGCATCAGCACATTGGCCGCATCGTGATTCTCCACCGCGCGGCGGCCGCCTTCCTTCTGCGGACGGTCGGCGTAGGGCTTGACCATGTCAGTGGTGACGGCCTCGACATGACCGAAGAGATACCAGAGCAGCGACAGCGGATGGACAGCGAAATCATCGAGGGCGCCGTACCCGGCCGACAACTCACTCTTCCAATAGAAGAGGACATCGGGATCGGCCATGAAATCCTCATCCATTTCGACGCGGATATGATTGACGGAGCCGATCGCACCTTGGCCGATCAGCGTCTTTATATGCCGCATGATCGGGTTCTGGATATAATTGTACCCGAGTACGGCGACCTTGCCGGATTGTCTGGCGACTTGAAGCATGCGTTCGGCATCCGCATAGGCGGGCGCCATCGGCTTTTCGCACCAGACGTGCTTGCCGGCCTGCAAAGCGGCGATCGCCATTTCGGCATGGAACTGATTGGGCGTCGTGACAGAGACGACATCCACCTCTGGATCGGCGATCAGCGCCCGCCAGTCGGCCGTCGCCTTCTCGAAGCCGAATTCGGCAGCGCGGGCGCTCGCGAGTTCGGGGTTTGCCTCGGCAAGATGCACAAGACGGGGCCGCTCGACATCGCCGAACACCGTTTTCACCGCATTCCATGCAAGCGCATGGCACTTGCCCATATAACCGGTGCCGATCAAACCAATGCCGAGTGGCTTCATGTCAGGGTCTCCTCCTCAAATCCGTGTGAATTTTTGGAATATTTGGATCATTTTGACAAGCGGGCGCTGAGGCATCATTTCGCCCTGCCTTTCCGGAAATTGTCCAAAACCCTTGATTTTCAGCGGATTAAAAACAATTAGGCGACCTCACTTAAATCGTTTATGCTTCGAAATATGGAATATTTGTTTCATCTTCTGAGCCGTCAGCATGGATAGTGATCCCCAAAGGGCGCGCGTGCCGCGCGATTTCGAAAGCCTGCGCAGCACCATCATCGAACGCAAGGCAAACATGCCGAAGCGGCTGGCGCAGGTGGCCGCCTTTGCTCTCGGCAATCCCGATGAAATCGCCTTCGGCACGACGGCCAGTATTGCCGCCGCCTCGGATGTGCAGCCGTCTACCCTTGTGCGCCTTGCGCATCACCTCGGCTATGAAGGCTTCTCCGACCTGCAGAGCATCTTTCGCGAGCGGTTGCGCGACCGGACGCTGAGCTACGAGGAACGTCTCGTCACGCTGGAACAGTCCGGCGGGGATGACGAGGATGCGACGCTTCTTTCCGGCTTCATCTCGGCGGCCAGCCAGTCCGTCAACCGGCTTGCGGCGACGGTGCAGACCGATACATTTATAAAGGCGGTCGATATTTTGGCGGCAGCGGAGACCATCTATCTCATCGCCAAGCGGCGTTCCTATCCGCTAACGGCGCATATGACCTATGCCTTTTCCAAGCTGAACATACGCCATCAGATCGTCGCCTCGCCGAATGGCGTCGATCCGGAGATGGTACAATTCGCCACGCCGCGCGATGCCGCGATTGCGGCGAGCTTTTCCCCCTACGCCGCCGACAGCCTCACTCAAAGCCAGGAACTTGCCGATCGCGGTGTACCGGTCATTGCGATCACCGATTCGGCCTTTTCACCGCTGGCCGCCTGCGCCACCCATTGGTTCGAGGTGGCGGAGGCTGATTTCGGCGGTTTTCGCTCGCTCTCGGCATCGATGGCGCTCACTATGGCGCTGCCGGTCGCCATTGCCGAGCGGCGGCGCAAGCTTCAGCATTCCAAACCCGCAAAGACAAAAATGGAATAAACATTCCGAATTGACAAAGAGACGGAACCGATGTTTCATTATTCAAAATTGGCGGGCGCTACAGGCCGCCTGAAAATCTAGCGGGAGGACATCATGGCACAACCGAATCCGGGCTCACAGCCGGAGCCGTCGCTTGACGTGATCACCATCGGCCGCTCCTCTGTCGACCTTTACGGCCAGCAGATCGGTTCGCGGCTGGAGGATATCGGCTCGTTTGCGAAGTCCGTCGGCGGCTGCCCGGCCAATATCGCTATCGGCACTGCACGGCTTGGGCTGAAATCGGCATTGATTACCCGTGTCGGCGCCGAACAGATGGGACGCTTCATCATCGAGCAGTCGGCCCGCGAAGGCGTCGAGACCAAGGGCATCAAGACGGACAAGGATCGGCTGACGGCGCTGGTGCTGCTCGCGGTAGAAGCCGAAGGCGTTTCGCCGATGATCTTCTATCGCTCCGACTGCGCCGACATGGCGCTCGAAGAAGGCGATATCGACGAGGATTTCATCAAGTCCTCGCGCGCCGTGCTCGTTTCGGGCACGCATTTCTCCCGCCCGAATACCGAGGCAGCACAACGCAAGGCGATCCGGATTGCCAAGGCCAATGGCCGCAAGGTGATCTTCGACATTGACTACCGGCCGAACCTCTGGGGCCTTGCCGGCCATGCCGAGGGCTTCGAGCGCTACGTAAAGTCCGACCGCGTCTCCTCGAAAATGAAGGAGACGCTGCCGGATTGCGACCTCATCGTCGGCACTGAAGAGGAAATCCTGATTGCGTCGGGTGCCGATGACGTTCTCGGTGCGCTGAAGGAGATCAGGCGCCTTTCGCCGGCGACCATCGTCTTGAAGCGTGGAGCGATGGGCTGCATCGTCTATGACGGCCCGATCAGCGACAATCTGGAAGACGGGATCGTCGGCGACGGCTTCCCGATCGAGGTATTCAACGTGCTCGGCGCTGGGGACGCCTTCATGTCCGGCCTGCTGCGCGGCTTCCTGCGCGACGAGCCGTTGAAGACCTGCGCCACCTGGGCCAATGCCTGCGGCGCCTTTGCCGTTTCCCGCCTGCTCTGCTCGCCGGAATATCCGACCTGGGCGGAGCTCGACTTCTTCCTGAAGAACGGCAGCGAACATCGCGCACTGCGCAAGGACGAGGCGATCAACCACATCCATTGGGCCTCGACCCGCAAGGGCGAGATTCCGCTGCTGATGGCGCTTGCCATCGACCATCGTTCGCAATTGACCAGCGTCTGCGACGAGCTCGGCGTCAATTACAAGCAGATCGTCGCCTTCAAGCGGCTGGCGGTGGAAGCCGCCTCCCGCGTCGCCAATGGGCGGCGAGGCTACGGCATGCTGATCGACGAGCGCTTCGGGCGCGATGCATTTTTCGATGCGGCCAAGAAGAATTTCACCTGGATCGGCCGGCCGGTCGAGCTTCCGGGCTCCAAGCCGCTGCGCTTCGAGTTCAGCCAGGATATCGGCTCGCAGCTGGTGGAATGGCCGCTCGACCACTGCATCAAGTGCCTGTGCTTCTACCATCCCGACGATCCGGCGGCTCTCAAGACGGAACAGCAGGAGAAGCTGCGCACGCTCTTCGAAGCTGCGCGCAAGGTCGGCCGCGAACTGCTGGTGGAGATCATCTCCAGCAAGAACGGACCGCTGACAGACGATACAGTTTCGACAGCGCTCGAAGAACTCTATGCGCTCGGCATCAAGCCGGACTGGTGGAAGCTGGAGCCGCAGGCGTCAAGCGGCGCCTGGAAGAAGATCGATGCGGTGATCGCCAAAAATGATCCATGGTGCCGCGGTATCGTGCTGCTGGGGCTCGAGGCTCCGGCCGACGAACTGGTGAAGGGGTTCGAAGCAACGCTCGCTGCCCCCTCCGTCAAGGGTTTTGCGGTTGGCCGCACGATCTTTGCCGATGCGGCGCGCGGCTGGCTTTCGGGCAAGATCAACGACGAGGAAGCGATTGCCGATATGGCGGGACGTTTCCGGCAATTGACTGAAGCCTGGCTTAAGACGCGTGGGCTTCGGTAGAAATAGAATTTAGACCCCTCCCCAACCCCTCCCCACAAGGGGGAGGGACTTAACTTGGGGCTATCGCCTTGCGCCATCAGCAAGCGTCCTTTGGACGAGACGTTGCGGCGGAATGCAGAGAGCCCGGCGGGTTAGCCCCTCCCCCTTGTGGGGAGGGGTTGGGGAGGGGAAAACAGATAGAGCGAAGGTTCGGGAGGACCCGATGGGTAAGACAATCCGTTTGACGATGGCTCAGGCCGTCGCGCATTTCCTTAAAAAGCAGATGACGATCGTCGACGGCAAGAAAGTGCCGATCTTCGGCGGCGTCTGGGCGATCTTCGGCCACGGCAACGTTGCCGGCATGGGCGAAGCGCTCTACCAGGTCCGCCAGGAACTGCCGACGTATCGCGCGCATAACGAACAGGGCATGGCGCATGCGGCAATCGCCTATGCCAAGGCGAGCTTCCGCCAGCGCTTCATGGCCTGCACCTCCTCGATCGGCCCCGGTGCGTTGAACATGGTGACGGCTGCAGGTGTCGCGCATGTCAACCGCATTCCAGTGCTCTTCCTGCCTGGCGATATCTTCGCCAATCGCGCGCCCGATCCGGTGCTGCAGCAGATCGAGGATTTCGGTGACGGCACGGTGTCGGCTAATGATGCCTTCCGCCCTGTTTCGCGCTATTTCGACCGGATCACACGGCCAGAACAGATCATCACGGCGCTGAAGCGCGCCATGCAGGTGCTGACCGATCCGCTGGATTGTGGCCCGGTGACGCTGTCGCTTTGCCAGGATGTTCAGGCGGAGGCCTTCGACTATCCGGAAAGCCTGTTCGAAGAAAAGGTCTGGACGGCGCGCCGTCCGCAGCCGGATGCCGACGAACTCGCCAATGCGATTGCGCTGATCAAGGCATCGCAGAAGCCGGTTATCGTAGCCGGCGGCGGCGTTCTCTATTCGCAGGCGACCAAGGAACTGGCTGCCTTTGCGGAAGCGCATGGCGTTCCAGTCGTCGTTACCCAGGCCGGCAAATCCGCAATCGATGAGCGTCACGCTCTGGCGCTCGGATCGGTCGGTGTAACCGGGACATCGGCTGCCAATGCCATTGCCGAGGAAACCGATCTGGTGATTGCCGTCGGCACGCGCTGCCAGGATTTCACGACCGGTTCCTGGGCGCTCTTCAAGAATGAAGGCTTCAAGCTGCTCAGCCTGAACATCGCAGCCTATGACGCGCTGAAGCATGACAGCCATCCGCTCGTTGCCGATGCGCGCGAAGGGCTGAAGGCGCTTTCGTCAGGTCTTTCCGGCTGGAAGGCACCGACAGCCCTTGTCGAAAAGGCAACGAAGGAAAAGAAGGTCTGGATGGAGGCTGCCGCCAAGGCGATGGGTTCCACCAATGCCGCCCTGCCCTCCGATGCGCAGGTCATCGGCGCTGTCGTGCGCTCGATCGGCGGCGAGAAGACCACGCTTCTGTGTGCGGCGGGCGGCCTGCCCGGCGAATTGCACAAGCTGTGGCCGGCCACCGTGCCCGGCAGCTACCATATGGAATACGGCTTCTCCTGCATGGGTTATGAGATTGCCGGAGGCCTCGGTGCCAAGATGGCGCATCCGGAAAAGGACGTCGTCGTCATGGTCGGCGACGGGTCCTACATGATGATGAATTCGGAGCTTGCGACCTCGGTCATGCTCGGCCTGAAGCTCAACATCGTGCTGCTCGACAACCGGGGCTATGGCTGCATCAACCGCCTGCAGATGGCGACCGGTGGCGCCAACTTCAACAACCTGCTGAAGGACTCCTATCACGAGGTCATGCCCGAGATCGACTTCCGGGCGCATGCCGAGGCGATGGGTGCGATTGCGGTGAAGGTGTCCTCGATTGCCGAACTGGAACAGGCGATTGCGGAATCCAAGAAGAACGACCGCACCTCGGTCTTCGTCATCGACACCGATCCGCTCATCACCACGGATGCCGGCGGCCACTGGTGGGATGTCGCGGTGCCTGAGGTCAGCACGCGCAGCGAAGTCAACAAGGCCCATGAGGCCTATGTCAAAGCGCGCGCTGCCCAGCGCGTTGGCTGATCGATTGCTATGATTTCTGGAGGAGCGGCAACGCTCCTCCGCGCTATTTTTAAGGAGAGACTAGTGATGAAGGCCAAACTCGGCATGTCGCCCATCGCATGGTGGAACGACGACCTTCCTGAACTCAGCGACGACGTATCCCTCGAGGAATGCCTGCGGCAATCCCGCACCGCCGGCTTTACCGGCATGGAGCAGGGCCGCCGCTTCCCGAGCAACCCGCAAGAGATGCTGCCGATCCTGCGCGCCGCCGACGTGACGCTCTGCGGCGGCTGGTTCTCCGGCACGCTTGTCAACGAGGATCTCTCGGCCAACAAGGACCGCATCGCGCCGATGATCGAGCTGTTCAAGGCGGTCAATGCGCCCTGCATCGTCTATGGTGAAGTCGGCCGCTCGATCCAGGGCGACCGCTCCAAGCCGCTCGCGACCAAGCCGCGTCTTGCCGATGACGAGATGAAGGCTTATGCGCGMCGTGTCACCGAATTCGGCGAATGGTGCGCCGACCTGGGCATGCCGCTTTCCTATCACCACCATATGGCGGCCGTCGTCGAAACCGAACCGGAACTCGACGCCTTCATGAAGAATTCGGGTGCCGGCATTCCGCTGCTGCTCGATGCCGGGCATCTCGCCTTTGCCGGCGGCGATGTGCTGCGCGCCATCGACAATCACCACGCCCGCATCAATCATGTGCACGTCAAGGATATCCGCAAGTCTGTCGTCGATGGGCTCGACCGCAGCCGGCAGTCCTTCCTCGATGCGGTGGCGCTCGGCGCCTTTACCGTGCCGGGTGACGGTTCGCTCGACTTCGGTGCGATCGTCAAGCGGTTTGCCGATTATGGTTATGAGGGCTGGTTTGTCGTCGAAGCCGAGCAGGATCCGCGTAAAGCGCCGCCGCAGAAGATGGCCGAGATCGGCCACGCAGAATTGATGCGGGTGATGACGGCGGCTGGTTATACGGTGGAGACGGAAGGTTTCCCGAAGGGGTAACTGGACGGCCGTCAGAGCAAGGAGCCCCCTCATCCGCCCTTCGGGCACCTTCTCCCCGTTGGGGAGAAGGGGAGGAAAGAGGCGGCGCGGCATATCCCTTCTCCCCAGCGGGGAGAAGGTGGCGGCAGCCGGATGAGGGGGCCGCACCCACCAATTCAGGAGGAGAAACACCAATGCCAAACCTCAAGGTAAAACCGTCAGGCAAGACTGGCCGCGTCACGCATGTGACGCCCGAAAGCGCCGGCTGGACCTATGTCGGCTTCGACATGTACCGGTTGAAGCCGGGCGAAACAGCCTCTGGAGAGACGGGCGAGCGGGAAGTCTGCCTCGTCTGGGTGAGCGGCAAGGGCAAGGCCTCGGCAGGCACCAGGGATTTCGGCACGCTTGGCGAACGCATGAGCCCCTTCGATGGAGCGCCGCACGCTCTCTATATACCGATGGAATCGACATGGTCTGTCACAGCCGAGACCGATCTCGAGCTAGCCGTCTGCTCGGCACCCGGCGGCGGTACCTATGAGGCGAAGGCCGTTCCGCCCGGCACGCATCCGCCGCTGACGCGCGGCAAGGGCACGAATGTGCGCCATGTCAACAACATCATGCCGGAAGATGACAGCTCGGCGCATTCGCTGCTCGTCGTCGAGGTCATTACGCCTGGCGGCCACACTTCCTCCTATCCGCCGCACAAGCATGATCAGGACAATCTTCCGCACGAGAGCATGCTGGAAGAGACCTATTACCACCGCCTCAACCCGCCGCAGGGTTTCGGCTTCCAGCGCGTCTATACCGACGACCGCTCGCTCGATGAGGCGATGGCCATCGAAGACGGCGACGTGACGCTGGTCCCGAAGGGCTATCACCCCTGCGCGGCAACTCATGGCTACGATCTCTATTATCTCAATGTCATGGCAGGGCCGAAGCGCGTCTGGAAGTTCTATAATGCACCGGAGCACGAGTGGCTGCTGAAAGCCTGATCCGGCCGCAGATCGCTAAATAATCTGACAGCGGGCGAGCCGCGCAAATGGTTCAATCCTCCCATTCAAACGCAATGGATGGAGGAACACCATGCGCGGCTCAAGCCTTACCGTATACTCTCAGACCACCCGCCGGTCAGAAATCAGGCAATCCCGGCTTCTTGCCAGCCTCGTTGATGGTTTGGGGTGGATGGCGCGCAAGCTCGCCGAGCGGCGCAATCGCAGCGCCGTCATGGAGCTGTCCGACGATCAGCTGAAGGATATCGGCCTCTCCCGTGGCCAGATCGAAAGCGACGTGCATATCTCAAGCCACTACTGGAACAACAAGGGATTGTGATAGGGTGGTGCGGCGGGCGATGCCCTGCTGCCCGAATTCCGGAAAGACCGATGTCGCAATTTTCGACCGCATTGCTCCTGAAGACGAAGACCGTCACGATCCGTGACATCGTCTGCAATGGCGAATGCCGTCACAAGAGCGACGAGGAGTGCGCCCACAAGACGAGCCTCGTCTATCCCTATCGCGGCGTCTTCATGCGCCATGTCGGGCGCAACGACACCGTGGCGGAAGCCAATCAGGTGCTGTTCTWCAATGCCGGCCAAGGCTATCGCATCAGCCATCCGGTCGATGGCGGCGATGCCTGCATCGATCTGTCCATCGACGAATCCCTGCTTGCCGAGCTTGCGCCTGGAGATCAGGTGCAGGCCGGCGAACTGTTCGGCTTTAAACGCCAGCGCCGGCGCGTCGATCCGCGCGCACAGGCCCTCGTTGCGCTTCTGCGCCATGGTCTTCACCGAGGTGTCGCAGAGACGCTGGAGGCGGAAACGCTGGCGCTGACCCTCGTTCGTCGTTCGCTCGGCGAGCGCACCTCGCATGCGGCGGGTGCCAGTGCTGGACGGCAGAAGCTTGTCGACCGGGCAAAGCTCGTGCTCTCCTCCGATCTCGCACGGCGCTGGACGCTGGCGGAAATCGCGACCGAAGTCGGCGTTTCACCTGTCTATCTCACGCAGGTTTTCCAGCAGGTGGAGGCGACGCCGCTTTATCGCTATCAGCTTCGGCTTCGTCTTGCCCGCGCGCTCGATCTTCTCGGCGAGTACGACGATCTGACGGCGCTCGGGCTCGATCTGGGCTTTTCCAGCCACAGCCATTTCACCTCATCCTTCCGCCAGGCCTATGGTCAGACGCCGGCGGAATTTCAGCGCGCGACGCGGCTGCGAGCGTAAAGTCGCTAAAGAATTCGACAGCAGGCAGAATGCCTGCAGTGGTTTTATGATCCTGCCCAAATGGGCACAAACCGGAGGATCACCAGATGAAAAAGACCACATGCGCCGCCTGCGATTGCGAACTCGGCCCTGATGCGATCAGCGTCAAGCTTGGTGGCAAGACCGTCGAAGTCTGCTGCGAGGAATGCGCTCAGGCGTTGGGGGAAGCGGAGGCTGCTGCGGCATCCGCGCCCGCAGCCAGCCAGGATTGAAAACAAGGCCGCGCCGAGAGGCGCGGTCTTTTCCTTTGCTTTACGCATTTCCGGACGCAAAACCGCTACACACTTTTGCTGGAATTGCTTTGCCCTCAAGCGGGCAGCAGCCCGTAGCGCCAGCCCAGCCGCTTTGCATTCCGCGTAAGGACGGCAAAGGCCAGCAGGAACATGCAGGCTTCCGCAAAGACCGGCACCATCCAGATGCCCATCTCCCCGAAAGCATGCGGCAACAGGAAAGTCAGCGGCAGCGTGAAGAGATAGGCGCGTGACAGGCCGAAGATCGCCGCGCGCCTGGCATCGCCGATCGCCTGAAAATAGCCCGACAGCACGATCATCTGGCCGAACAGGAAATAGGCGCCGACCGTCCAGGGCAGGATGCGCGAGACTTCGGCGATGACGACGGGATCGGCGACGAAGACATGGCCGAGGCGCGTTGCCAGCAGCTCCACCGTGATCTCGACGCCGGTGCAGTAGATGAGGGCCGCGATCAGGGCGATCTGCAGACTGCGGCCGACCCGCTCCGAAAGACCCGCTCCATAATTATTGCCGCAAATCGTCTGGGAGGCGATGTTGAGACCGAGCAGCGGCAGATAGGCAACCGTCATGACGCGGGTAATGATGCCGTAAGCGCCGATGGTCGAGACATAATCCCCCTCACCCCAGACCGACAGGTTGAAAATGACAGCCGCCGAGCAGAGCGAGATGCCGATGAAACCGAGGCTCATCGGGGCGCCGAGCGCCAGGATTGGCCGCCAGTCCGCAAGCGGAAAGCCCGCTGCCGGGCGAAGCGCGCGTTCATTGCGCCAGCGATAAACCAGTACGGCAACGAGGCAGATTGCCTGCGCCAGCACGGAGCCGAGCGCAGAGCCTGCGACACCCCATTGCAGGATTGCCATGAAGAACCAGTTGGCGGCGATGTTGAGTCCTGTGGCAGTCAGCATCACCATGGTCATGAAGCCGATCCGGCCTTCGCTGCGCAGGGCATCGATATTGAGCGACAGGAAGAAAGCTATGGGTGCAGCTCCAACCATGATCCCCATGAAGGTCCGGGCATTTTCGGCAACGGCAAGATCTCCTGCCGCCGCATTGTCGACGATCCGCCAGCCGACGGTCCAGTAGATACCGTTGACGAGCAGGACGACCACGATCGCCAGCACATGGGCAACAGCGAAGGTGCGGCGCGCCGCATCGCGATTGCCGCCGCCGAGCTCGCGGGCAAGGATGCTCGCCATGCCGTTCGAGACGAGCGACTGCAGGGCGACGAGCATCATCAGGCCGGGAAAGATCAGCGTGACGGCAGAAAGCGCCCCTGCCCCGACATAAGCTCCGAGAAAATAGGCGTCCACCACGGCAAAAAGGCCGTTGATGGTGGTGATCAGGATAATCGGCAACGCGGTGCGGGCGAAGACCGATGGCAGCGGGCCTGTCAGGAAGGCATTGGTTTCGGAATTTGATGTCATGGACGGAATCCGGATTTGCGATCAGGCGATCAGAGATCAAGGACAAGGTGCGGCAGGCCATTGGAGGTCTTGCGCGGCGAGATGCCGTTCTCATCGATCTGGGCGTGGATGCGCTGACGAAAGGCCGAGAAGCTCTCGAAGGTCACGACGTCGACCGGCTCATCGAAATGGATGGTGACCCTGTAGAACTCGCTGCCCGCGACACCCGAAAGAGCCAGGACCTTGCCGGTGAAGGGCTGGTTCAGGTAGCGACCGCGGACATGGGCGCCGACGAAAATCGGCGAGGCGGGCTTGTCATTGGGTTTTGCAGCAAGGGCCGACAGAGTATTCCAGTCGCGGGCGCCATATTGGCGGGCGATCAGTTCCAGAGCGGCGGCATGGTTTATCTCGCTGCCGCGTTCGGTCATGGCCTGTCGGAGGCGTTTTGCCTGGGTCTTCAATTCGTCGACCGGCGGATAGGTCCCAGTCATCGGTATACGAGTCATAGGCGTATGAGTCATGGATTCAGCCTCTCAAGGCATGCCATTCGACTGTCAGGGGGGCTCGCATTGCCGTCAGTCAGCATGCACAGTGGCTGTGACCATGATCGCGAGGGCTTCACCATGGATCTTCATCCGCGAGCGGCCGGTGCCTCGAACCGGCTTCTCTATGCGCGACGACGGACGCCAAGTCAATGACGGCACACGGGTGGTGAAAAATTGGGCAGATTCTGGACAGTATTGTCGGCAATAAAAGCGTTATGCCGTTAGATTTTGCACAAGCTTTCAATTTTAAAGACATTATTCAGTAGATGTGAGCAATCCTGCGTTAAAGTCAGATCATACAACAAGCGGAGGCTGACATGGCCTTTCAGATGCACCTCGACACAGAACATCCCAAGCCCGAACAGGCTTACAGAGAATTCAACCTCGACCGGCCCGGCAACATCATCTTTGTCGGCCACCACCTCAGCACCGGCACGCAAGTCCGCTGCCTGATCCGCACCATCACGCTTGCCGGCGCGCTGCTGGAAGTCAGCCCCAGCGTTGAAATACCGCAGCATTTCTTCCTGGAAATCCTCGGCATCCACGACGAGATCGGCTCGACCGTGGTCAAGCGCGAAGGCGAATTCGTGACCATCAGCTTCAACATGCTGCTGAACCCCGAATTCCTGCATCATGTGCTGCGGTTGAGCTTCGAAACCGAGCTCTGATCTCCGTCTTCATTCGCATAAGAAAACGCGGGCCTTGCGACCCGCGTTTCGAAGAGCGATGGCTTGCGACGATCAGGCGGCGAGATGCCGCTCGATCTGATCGACGGGAAGGTTGGTATAGTCCTTCGCCACTTCGGCTGAAATCGCCGCCTGCGCGTCGGCACTGAGATTTGGGCGCAGCGTTCCGAGAGCGCGCGGAGGTGCGACCAGAACGATGCGGCGCGCTTCTTTCTCATGGACGAGTTCGTCAAGCTTGTCGGCAATCCCCTTCAGGAAGTCGGCTTCTGCCTGATCCTGCCAATTGGTCTCCTCCATGGCGCTGCCGCTCATCCCGTTCGGGGCGTAGGAGCGCCCCGGCTTGTCTGTGCCGAGTTCACGGTCGGGCTGGTTGGGTTGTGTAAGGGTTTCGCGAACCTGGAGATTCATGAGTTCCGCGTCACCCGCGTTCTGCATGATCAGGGCTTTGGCCCCATCGCAGACAACGACCCAGGATTCCCAGGGAATTTTGATGTCTGTCATTTGAGTTTCCTCGCTTTCATCATTGGAAGCAGCGCATGGCTTGAAGAGAACGCCCGGCAATTGAAAGAGTTCGGGAAATTCTGCGGAAAGAGCGGCGGTCGGCGATCCGA
>NZ_JBFUBG010000111.1:0-18126 GCF_056405875.1 Rhizobium sp. P1_E6
ACATTGGCGAGACCCATGCCCGACTGAAGCGACTGCATGACGAGCGCGCCGAGCATGGCGCCGGCAATCGTGCCGGTGCCGCCTGCCAGAGACGTGCCGCCGATGACGGCTGCGGCGATCGTATAGAGTTCGTAGGTCGTGCCCTGCGAGTTGGCGGCGGCGTTGAGGCGGGCCGTCGAGATGGCGGCGGCGACCGCTGCGAGGAAGCCCATCAGCGCGAAGATGCGCACGGTCACCCAGCGGGTCTTGATGCCGGCGAGTTCGGCCGCTTCCGGGTTGCCGCCGATGGCGAAGACATAGCGGCCGAAGCGCAGACGCGTGGCGATGAAGGTCATGACGATGCCGACGAGGATGGCGATCAGCACCGGCACGGCAATGCCGTAGGGGATCATCAGGCCGGTTTCCGGCCAGGCGATGCTGTTGGCCTCGGCATAGCGCTTGGCGATGGCGACCGGCCAGTAATAGATCGTCGAGACCCAGATCGCGCCGAGCACCATGGCACAGCCGAGGACGCCGAGGACATATTCGGCCCAGAGCGGGCGGCGCGGGAAGTTGAAGCGCCGGCGCTGGTGACGCGAGCCGACGATCGAGACGACGATCAGCAGACAGGCGACGACGCCGATGATCCAGCTCCAGGTGGCGCCGATCGCGCCTTCGGCACCGCCGCCCATGATGCGGAAGGTGGTGTCGAGGGGCGCGACCGTCTGGCCGCTCGTGACATACCAGGCAAGGCCGCGCCAGGCGAGGAAGCCGCCAAGGGTGACGATGAAGGAGGGCACGCCCATGAAGGCGATGATGACGCCCTGGAACATGCCGATGGCCGAGCCGACGAGCAGGCCGCAGATCAGCGTGATCACCCAGGTGAAGGAATTGTCGAAGCCCAGATATTGCGGCAGGAACTTCGCCTGGACCACGCCCATGATCATGGCGACGAAGCCAAGGATCGAGCCGATCGACAGGTCGATGTTGCGGGTGACGATGACCAGAACCATACCGGTCGCGAGAACCGCGATTTCGGTCGTCTGGACGGAGAGGTTCCAGAGGTTTCGGGGCGTCAGGAACAGGCCGCCGGTATAGAAGTGGAAGCCGACCCAGATGACCAGCAATGCGCCGATCATGCCGAGAAGCCGGGTGTCTATTTCCGTTGCCCGCAGGAAGCGCGTGAAGGGGCCTTCAACTGTCGTGCGCGGGCCGGATGAGGTCGATTGGGTAATGTCTGCCATGGGTTTGCCGTTTCCCCCATTGTTTGGGCGCAGGCCTGCTCCTGGTGGGATAGCTGGCCGACGATCGCCCTGTTCTGGATATGACCACCGGGACGCTTCCGAAAATAGCCGATCACAACGGCACTATTCTGGCAGGGAATCGAAGCATCCGCGATGTGCGCGAGAACGGAGAAGCACCACCGAATGGGCTTCAGCCGCATCCGGCGCCGCAGCGGAAGGCCGCTGCGGCGCCGGTATTCAAATCAGCGAGCGAGGATTATTCGCAAGCCTTGACGGAGCCGGCCTTGACACCCTGGCAAGCTTCAGCCTTGGAGATCCAGCCGGCGTCGATGACGACGTTCAGGTTGTCCTTGGTGATGGCGAGCGGGGTCAGGAAGATGGACTGCATCTTCACCTTCTTCGGGCCGCCTTCGAAGGTCTGCACGCCTGCAACCTTGTCCAGCGCAGTGCCGCCGGCGAGATCGAGAGCGATTTCGGCAGCGCGCTTGCCAAGCTCACGGCTGTCCTTCCAGACGGAAACCGTCTGCGTGCCCAAAGCGATGCGGTTGAGAGCAGCCTTGTCGGCGTCCTGACCGGAAACCGGAACGGTGCCGGCGAGGCCCTGGGCGTCGAGAGCAGCAACTGCGCCACCGGCCGTACCGTCGTTCGAAGCGACAACGGCATCAACCTTGTTGTTGTTGGCAGTCAGGAACTGTTCCATGTTGCGCTGCGCGTTCTGCGGCAGCCAGCCGTCGGTATAGGCTTCGCCGACGTTCTTGATCTTGCCAGCGTCGATCGCAGCCTTGACGACTTCCATCTGGCCGGCAAACAGGAAGTCTGCGTTCGGATCGGAAGACGAGCCCTTGATGAAGACGTAGTTGCCTTCCGGCTTTGCCTTGAAGACTTCCTGAGCCTGCAGGCGGCCGACTTCCTTGTTGTCGAAGGTGATGTAGAAGGCAGACGGGTTTTCGATCAGGCGGTCGTAACCGACGACCGGGATACCTTCGCTGGCAGCCTTTTCGACAGCCGGGCCGATTGCATCGGAGTCCTGAGCGAGAATGATGAGGGCGTTTGCGCCCTGGGAGATCAGCGATTCGACGTCGGTCAGCTGCTTTGCGGCCGAAGACTGAGCGTCAGCGGAAATGTATTTTGCGCCCTTGGCTTCGAGAGCCTTCTTGATCGCAGCTTCGTCGGTCTTCCAACGCTCTTCCTGGAAATTCGACCAGGAAACGCCAACGACGAGATCGGCAGCCATGGCAGCCGAGTGTACGGAAACGAGAATGGCCGCCCCGGCCATCAGCTTATAAAGAGACTTCATAATGTCCTCCCGAGTGAATTGCAGCCGGCCCAGCCTTAGCCTCCTCCGGCCACCGCGAAAGCCTGTCCAGAAAGGTTCGGATTTTTTTCTCGACAGTCGAGAAATTTAGTGTCAGAGATTTTTTCAACTGTCAACACCGCACTACCGGCTTATTTCCTTTGACTGGAGGGGGCTGGAGATGCTGTGGCAATAAGGGGCGGAACGAACGGGGAAGAGGCGGCGATAGATGCTGACCAAATCGAGCACGGAGCTCGTACGGCAGAGAAACAGCGTGCTTGTGCTCGCCACTCTCCGCCGCCACGGGCCGCTTGCTCACACTGAAATATCCGAGTTCACGCGGCTGTCCTCCGCGACGATTTCTGCGATCACCGCCGATCTCGAAAAGGCGCAGATCATCGAAAAATCCGAGCAGCAGCCCGCCAGCGGACGCGGGCGGCCGCGCGTGCTTTTGCGCCAGCGGCGGGACTGCGGCTATCTCATCGTCGTCATCATATCCTCGGATGCGGTGCAATATTCGCTGGTCGATTACGCCGGCAAGCTGATCGACCGCTTCAGCGAGCAAAGGTCGCATGATCCTGATGGGGCTTCCCGCTTCACGAATTCGGTGCGGGAGGGGCTTTTGCGCATCCTCGCCCGCTCGCGGATCGAACAGCAGAAGGTGCTGCTCATTTCGATCAGCAGCAAGGGTCTGGTCAATTCCTCCGAGCCGGTTCTCGTCTGGTCGCCGATCTTCGGAAGCGACCAGATCGATTTCGAATCGGCGCTCAGGCCGGAATGGCAGGCAAAGATCATCCTCGACAACGAGACGCTGCTGGTGGCCGCCGCACTCGGCGCCCATGAGGAGAATGTCAAAGGCGCGGATTTCCGCTCGCTGGCTGCCCTTTCGCTCGGGCACAGCATCGGGCTTGGTATAGTCCGGCGGACGAGCCATGGCGGGCATGACGTCTCGGCGCCCAATTTCGGGCACATGCTGCATATGGCCAATGGCGGGCTTTGCCGCTGCGGCACGCGCGGCTGCATCGAGGCCTATGCCGGCTTCTATGCCATCCTGCGCACCGCCTTCGAAGTGCCGCTCGACACGATCCCGGCAAAGTTCGTGCCGCTGGCCGAACTCGACAAGATCGCGGCCAAGGCGCGGCAGGGCCACCGCATCTCGGGCTTTGCCTTCCGGCAGGCGGGGTTGGCACTCGGCAACGGATTGTCGCGCATGCTGAGCCTGACGGAGCGCATGCCGATTGCCATCACCGGGGTCGGCACCCGCTATTACGATCTGCTGCGGCAGGGGATCGAGGAGGGGCTCGGCCAATCCCATGTGGTGCGCATRGAGGGCATGCCGGAGCTGAGGGTCGCGGCCGACGAGCAGAACCTCGTCTTCGAGGGACATCTCAACCGGGCGCTTGCTGTGATTGATGAAGATATTGTGGTGGCGGGAGGCCAGGGTGGGGATTGAGGATGTGGCTGTACCGGGGAACCCCTCCCCAACCCCTCCCCACAAGGGGGAGGGGCTAACCCAGAGCGCCGCCTTGTCCTTCCCGAAGCGTTGAGAATGTGGAAAACGGGTGCGGCAGTTTAAGCCCCTCCCACCTGCGGGGAGGGGTTGGGGAGGGGCCTTTTCAGGTCCGCCCGCATGTCATCAAACGAGAAATGGCCGGGCGAGAGCCCGGCCATCTCATAATGGCGACCGTCGGGAGAGGGCGGTCAGCCGATCCTGATGAGCTTGCCTTCCTTGACGGACTGGACGGCCGCGTCGGCAAGCGCCAGCGCTGCCAGGCCATCGGCGCCTGACGGCGTGATCTTCGAACCCTTTTCGATCGCCGAGATGAAGCTGGCGATCTCGTTGGCATAGGCTTCCGTGTACCGGGTCATGAAGAAATCGTGCAGCGGCGGGCGGGTATAACCGTCGCCATTGGCGATTTCGATCGAGACCGGGCGCTGGTTTTCGGCCGAGACGACGCCCTTGGAACCGTGCGCTTCGATGCGCTGGTCGTAGCCATAGGTGGCACGGCGGGAATTGGAGATGACGGCTTGCTTGCCGGAAGCCGTCTGCAGGATGACCGAGACGCTGTCGTAATCGCCGGCTTCGCCGATCGCCTTGTCGACGAGGACGGCTGCGGTCGCGACGACCGAGACCGGCTCTTCGCCGAGCAGGAAGCGGGCCATGTCGAAATCGTGGATCGTCATGTCGCGGAAGATGCCGCCGGAACGCTTGATGTAATCGACCGGCGGGGCGCCGGGATCGCGCGAGGTGATCGTCACCATCTCGACATCGCCGATCTTGCCGTCGTCGATGGCCTTGCGGACCGCCATGAAATGCGGGTCGAAGCGGCGATTGAAGCCGACCATCAGCTTGGCGCCGGTCTCTTCGACAACCTTGATGCAGGCCTTGACGCGGGCAACGTCGAGATCGATGGGCTTTTCGCAGAAGATCGCCTTGCCGGCACGGGCGAAACGCTCGATCAGGTCGGCATGCGTATCGGTCGGCGTGCAGATGACGACGGCGTCGATATCCTTGGCGGCCTCGATCGCTTCGATGCTGCGCACTTCACAGCCATAGGCGGACGCGATCGCATCGGCAGCCTGCGGGAAGGCGTCGGCGACGGCCACGAGCTTTGCATTGGCGTCGGCGCTGACGGCTTTCGCATGGACCTTGCCGATGCGGCCGGCGCCGAGAAGACCAAATCTCACTGTCATTACTGCCTCCCTGGATTCGGAACAAATAAACCGAATTGATATAAGTTTAGAATTTTCATTCCATTTTCCTGGCGCCGCGTCAAGCCCGCGGCCCTTTCACATTTGTGAAATCCATCCTAAAGACAAGTGTGGTCATCACAAGAGTGAGGCGGCGTCATCACCAGAGTGAGACGGGTCATCACAAGAGTGAGACGGGTCAATGCGACAATGAGACAGAGATGCAGCTTATCGATCCCAATCATTCGGCCTATCGGCACCTCTGGGTCCGTATCCTTATTGTCGTGGTATGCCTTGGCTGGGCAGTCGTCGAATTCACGACAGGCGATCCCTTCTGGGGCATGCTTGCGGGCGGCGCCGGCGTCTATTCCTTCTATATGCTGATCTGGGCCTTCAACCCGAAGCCGCCGGAAGCGGCAGCGCCTGCCGCATCCGAGGACGAGGGTGAGGAAAAGCCTGCAACCGACGAAGAGAAGAAGGCGGAATAGTCAGCGCGCCAGCCGGCGCAGCGCCTCGTCGACCAGCAGATTGGCGATCATCATACGCCTGTTTGCATTGGCGCGGAATGGCTGGGCGACGCCGTCAGGATGATTGGCCTTGGCGAAGGCGCGCCGCTTCTCGTTCAGCGTCTGCAGCGTATCATGGGCCGCAATCGACAATTCTGCGGCAATCTCTTCCGGTGCAATGCGGGCGAGATGATCCGGCATGACCGGTTCCGGCTCAGGCGCCGGTGGGGGAGGCTCCTCGAGTGCAGGCTCGGGGCCGAGATTGTCGAAATAGGCTTGGCCGACCCGCTGCGAAGAGGCCGATACACCTTCCATCACATCGAAAGCGAGACCGGTGCTGAAGCCGGAAACGCGATGGCTGACCGGCTCTTCCATTTCGCCGGCCGCGTCTTCTTCCTCTTTCAGCCGTTCGAGAACGGATTGGAATATGGATTGCCCGAACAGCATGCGCTTTCCTTTTTACGCGGGCGCATTAGACGGCGGCAAGTTGGCGCCGGGCTGGATTTCGGCGCGGGATCCTACCTTTCGGCCTGCCGGATGCTTTCTTCCAGGACGAGGTCGTAGAGCAGCCGGGCGCTTGGGGGCAGGGCGCGCTCGCGCACGGTGATCAGGCTGTAGGGCTTGACGTTGATCTCGAAATCGATCGGCAGGATGCGCACATCGGATGCCTTCGAACTCTGCGAGGCGAGAAACTGGGCGACATCGACGGCAACGGGGGCGATCGCATCCGTCTCGCAGATGATTGCGCAGGTCAGCAGCAGCGAGGAGGTGTTGACGATATTTTCCGGAAGCTGGACGGCGCGCGACAGGAAGATATCCTCGATCGTGCGGCGCAGCAGCGTGCCGGGCGGCTGGAATACCCAGTCGTAATCCTTGATCTCCGAGAGGCTGCTCGGCCTGTTTCTCTTCTTTAACAGGGGATGGCCGCTGCGCACGATCAGGCAGGCCTTCTCTGTGCCGATCTCGCGGACCTCGAAAAGGCGCGGGTTCAGGTCATCGGGGATGCGGCTGATGATGAAGTCGTGGCGGGCGGCGAGAAGCTCGCGCGCCAGCACGTTGCTGGTCTCGACCTGGATGTTGACCTCGATGCCCGGAAAGGTCTTGCGTACCGTATTGATGGCGGGAACGACGAGGCTCATGGCGGGTGCGGTGACGGCGCCGATAAAGACCGAGCCGCCCTTGCCGCTCTTCAATTCGCCGATCTCGCGGCTCGCTTCCCTGAGCTCCAGAAGGATCTTTCGCGCACGCCTGGCGAGAGCTTCGCCGAAGGTGGTGAGCACCACGCCGCGGGCGACACGCTCATAGAGCGGAGTCTTCACGATCGACTCCATATCGGACAGCATTCGCGACGCTGCCGGCTGCGATATGTTCAGCACTTCGGYGGCGGCGGAAATCTGCCCGCTATCTTCGATTGCGACAATCATTCGCAGGTGATTCAGCTTAAGTCCCGCGCGCAAAAGGCTGTCATCGCCAAAATTGTCGCTGTTGATGTCGACATGTTCCAACGAAAACGGCCCGGAGATGATCGTCATGGTTGCAGCCTCCCCACTGTGTTCCATTAAAAGTAATACTTTTTAACGATATACCAAATTTGTTATGCACATTGCCAGTTATTCTATTTGACAGTTATAGGAATCCATACCAGTTTGCCGCCGTGTGCTGGTTGGCACTCAACACGTGTGAGATCGTGGAGGAGACCTACTTCGTTTCTCACCATCTGAAGTAACTATCCAATACGGAACCTGCCACAGTTTCGGGGCGGGCGATTTTTCGTCCGTAAATCTTTAACAAGGGAGAGAGAAATGAAATCCATTATCTCATTGATGGCTGCGGCTGCCTTCGGCGTCGCATCGTTCGTTATGCCGGCAATGGCACAGGACAAGGGTCTGGTTGGCATCGCAATGCCGACGAAGGCTTCGGCTCGCTGGATCGACGACGGCAACAACATCGTCAAGCAGCTCCAGACTGCCGGCTACCAGACCGACCTGCAGTATGCTGACGACGATATTCCGAACCAGCTTTCGCAGATCGAAAACATGGTCACGAAGGGCGCCAAGGTTCTCGTCGTCGCTTCGATCGACGGCACGACCCTGTCGGACGTTCTCCAGAAGGCTCATGACGCCGGCATCAAGGTCATCGCTTATGACCGCCTGATCCGCGACTCGGCCAATGTCGACTACTATGCCACGTTCGACAACTTCCAGGTTGGCGTTCTCCAGGCTGGCACGATCGTCGACAAGCTCGGCCTCAAGGACGGCAAGGGCCCGTTCAACATCGAACTCTTCGGCGGTTCGCCTGACGACAACAACGCCTTCTTCTTCTACGATGGCGCAATGTCCGTCCTGCAGCCCTACATCGACTCCGGCAAGCTCGTCGTGAAGTCCGGCCAGACCGGCATGGACAAGGTCGGCACGCTGCGTTGGGATCCGGCAACGGCCCAGGCCCGCATGGACAACCTGCTCTCGGCTAACTACACCGACGCCAAGGTTGACGCTGTCCTGTCTCCTTACGACGGTCTGTCGATCGGTATCCTCTCGTCGCTGAAGGGCGTCGGCTACGGTTCGGCTGGGCAGCCGCTGCCTGTCGTTACCGGCCAGGACTCGGAAATCCCGTCGATCAAGTCGATCATCGCTGGCGAACAGTATTCCTCGATCTTCAAGGATACCCGCGATCTGGCGAAGGTTACCGTTCAGATGGTAGATGCCGTCATGTCCGGCAAGGAGCCTGAAGTCAACGACACGAAGACCTACGACAACGGTGTCAAGGTTGTTCCGTCCTACCTGCTGAAGCCGGTCGCCGTGACCAAGGAGAACTACAAGACGGTTCTCGTTGACGGCGGTTACTACAAAGAAGACCAGCTGAAGTAATATGAATGGCCGGAACCCGCGCGATTGCGGGTTCCGGTCTTCGATTCTATGATCGCCGGGTCATTTCTGATCGCGGCGTTGGGTTTTTAGTCATGGAAAATACAATCCTCGAAATGCGGAACATCACCAAGACGTTCCCGGGCGTCAAGGCGCTCGAGAATGTGAACCTCAGGGTTCGCCAGGGTGAGATCCACGCATTGGTGGGCGAAAACGGGGCCGGCAAGTCGACCCTGATGAAGGTACTCTCCGGCGTCTATCCGGCAGGAAGCTATGATGGCGACATCGTCTATGAAGGCGATGTGCGCAACTTCAAGGTTCTGAAGGATTCCGAAGAAATCGGTATCGTCATCATCCACCAGGAGCTGGCGCTGGTGCCCCAGCTTTCAATCGGCGAAAACATCTTCCTCGGTAATGAAAACGCCACGAACGGCGTCATCAGTTGGGGCGAGACGTTCAATCGCACGAAGCAATTGCTCGCCAAGGTGGGCCTGGCAGAATCTCCGAACACGCTTGTCACCGACATCGGCGTCGGCAAGCAGCAGCTGGTCGAGATCGCCAAGGCACTGTCGAAGAGCGTCAAGCTGCTCATTCTCGACGAGCCTACCGCATCGCTGAACGAAAGCGATTCCGATGCGCTGCTCACCCTGCTGATGGAATTCCGCAAGCAGGGCATCACCTCGATCATCATTTCCCACAAGCTGAACGAGATCCGCAAGGTCGCCGACCAGATCACGGTCCTGCGCGACGGCATGACCGTCAAGACGCTCGACTGTCACAAGGACGAGATCAGCGAAGACATCATCATCAAGAACATGGTGGGCCGTGACCTCGCCGACCGTTATCCGCCGCGCTCCGTGCCGATCGGCGAGACGATCTTCGAAGTCAAGAACTGGAACGCCTTCCACCAGCAGCATCGCGACCGCCAGGTCCTGCACGACATCAACGTCCATGTCCGCAAGGGCGAGGTCGTCGGCATCGCCGGACTGATGGGCGCCGGCCGCACCGAATTCGCCATGAGCGTCTTCGGCAAGTCCTACGGCCACAAGATCACCGGCGACGTCTTCGTCGACGGCAAGAAGGTCGACACGACGACGGTGCGCAAGGCAATCGACGCCGGTCTCGCCTACGTGACCGAGGACCGCAAGCATCTCGGCCTCGTGCTGGGCGAGACGATCGTTCACAACACGACGCTTGCCAATCTGGAAGCGGTGTCGAAAGCCACCGTCATCGACAGTGTCAGGGAATCGCGGGTCGCCTCCGACTATCGGTCGAAGCTGCGCATCCGTTCCTCCAGCATCTTCCAGGAAGCGGTCAACCTGTCGGGCGGCAACCAGCAGAAGGTCGTTCTGTCGAAATGGTTGTTCTCGGATCCCGAAGTGTTGATCCTGGACGAACCGACGCGCGGCATTGATGTTGGCGCCAAATATGAAATTTATACTATCATCAACCAGCTCGCGGCTGACGGTAAAGGCGTTCTGATGATTTCGTCGGAAATGCCTGAGCTTCTTGGTACGTGCGACCGCATCTACGTCATGAATGAAGGACGGATCGTTGCGGAACTGCCGAAGGGAGAAGCGAGCCAGGAAACCATCATGCGCGCCATCATGCGCTCAGGAGAGAAGAAACAATGACCCCGATCAATCAACCCATCACCGAGCAGGGGCGCGTCGTCTCCATCGGCGAATTTGTTCGCGGTAACATCCGTGAATACGGCATGTTCATCGCGCTCATCGCGATCATGGTGTTCTTCCAGATCTCGACCGGCGGCGTTCTCTTCAGGCCGCTCAACCTGACGAACATCATCCTGCAGAACTCGTTCATCGTCGTCATGGCGCTGGGCATGCTGCTGGTGATCGTTGCCGGCCATATCGATCTCTCGGTCGGCTCCGTCGTCGGTTTCATCGGCGCCATCGCCGCCGTCATGACGGTGCAGTGGCATATGAACTATGTGCTCGCGACCGTTATTTGTCTGGCCGTGGGTGCGCTGGTCGGCGGCCTCCAGGGTTATTTCGTCGCCTATCACAAGATACCGTCCTTCATCGTCACGCTCGCCGGCATGCTGGTCTTCCGCGGCCTGACGCTGACCGTGATGACGGGAGCCGGAACGGGCACCAGCATCGGTCCGTTCCCACCGGCTTTCCAGCTGGTCAGCATCGGCTTCCTGCCCAACCTTTTCGATATGGGCGGCATCAACTCGACCTCGCTCATCCTGACCGTCATCGGCGCCGTGACCCTCGTCTATCTGGCGTGGCGCGCGCGCAAGTCGAACGAAAAGCATGGCAATGACGTCGAGCCTCTGGGCTTCTTCATCGCACAGAACGGCATCGTCGCTCTCGCCATCCTGGCGCTCGGCTATCAGCTGTCGATCTACAAGGGCTTCCCGAACGTGCTCGTCATCATGCTGGTGCTGATCACGGCTTACGCTTTCATCACCCGTCGCACGACGATCGGCCGCCGTATCTACGCGATGGGCGGTAACGAGAAGGCAACGAAGCTGTCCGGTATCAACACCGAGCGGCTGACCTTCCTCACCTTCGCAAATATGGGTCTGCTTGCCGGTCTGGCTGGTCTGATCGTGGCGCTGCGCCTCAACTCGGCAACGGCCAAGGGCGGCTTCGGCCTTGAGCTTGACGTGATCGCGGCCTGCTTCATCGGCGGCGCATCGGCACAGGGCGGCGTGGGCAAGGTCACGGGCGCTGTCATCGGCGCTCTGATCATGGGTATCATGRACAACGGCATGTCGATCCACGGGCTCGGCACCGACTCCCAGCAGATGGTCAAGGGTGCGGTGCTTCTCGCTGCCGTCTTCTTCGACGTCTACAACAAGAACAAGGGCTGAGACCTAACTCAGCCCGAGCATTCGAAGTCATATGAAAATTGAATTCCGGCTCCGGATGGAGCCGGAGCGGCGAAGCTTTGTCATCGCCAAACGAAAGGATCAGGAACGTGCTTATTTCGCAGATCAAGGGCGCAAGCGGAGAGATCATCGTCGCCGTGCGCGAACCGGGTGCCGTCGCCAAGGCCGTCAAGGGTGCAACGAGCGTCTACGCTCTGGCGCTGGAAGCCGCAGACAGCGGCAAGTCGCTCGTCTCCGTCATCGAGGCTCACGGATACGGCGATGCCGTCGATCTTGAAAAGGCCTATGCGGAGGGACGCTTCCTGCCGCCGATCACCCATCCCGATGCCGCGCACCTGCATCTGACCGGCACGGGCCTGACCCACCTCGGCTCCGCGGCAACGCGCGATTCCATGCACAAGAAGACGTCCGAGGCGGCAGAGGAAACGCTGACCGACTCCATGAAGATGTTCAGGATGGGTCTTGAAGGCGGCAAGCCGGCTGCCGGCCAGAAGGGCGTGCAGCCCGAGTGGTTCTACAAGGGCAATGGCTATGGCGCTGCTGCTCCGGGCGCGCCGCTCGTTTCTCCGTCCTTCGCGCTCGATGGCGGCGAAGAGCCTGAGATGGCCGGCATCTACGTCATTGCCAAGGACGGCACGCCGTTCCGCATCGGCTTTGCGCTGTCGAACGAGTTTTCCGATCACGTCACCGAGCGGATCAACTATCTCTTCCTCGCCCATTCCAAGCTGCGTCCGGCAAGCTTCGGTCCGGAAATCCGGATCGGTGTTGCGCCTGAGGATATCCGCGGCACGTCGCGCATCAAGCGCGGAAACCATGTGATCTTCGAAAAGCCGTTTCTATCCGGCGAAGCGAACATGTCTCACACTTTCGCCAACCTCGAATACCACCATTTCAAGTATGGCCTCTTCCGCGTGCCGGGCGACATCCACGTCCATATGTTCGGTACGGCGACGCTTTCCTTTGCCGATGGCATCAAGGCGGAAGAGGGCGATGTCTTCGAAATCGAGGTGGCCGAGTTCGGCCTGCCGCTGCGCAATCCGCTGAAGGTTGCTGCCGAAGAAGAAATCGCCGTCAAGCAGCTCTGATTTCCAAGGCCGGCCGCCATGAAGTGGCCGGTCACTTGTCCAAAGGAGGCTCCAAGGCCATGACCGTCCATCAGAATCTCATTGCCGGCGAATGGACCGGCGCAAATGGCGTCGAGAACATCAACCCGTCCGATACGAACGAGGTTGTCGGCCTCTATGCTCAGGCGAGTGCCGACGATACCAAGGCGGCGATCGCAGCCGCCAAGGCTGCCTTTCCGGCCTGGTCGCGTTCCGGCATCTGGGAACGTCACGTTATCCTGAAGAAGGCCGGCGACGAGATCATGGCGCGCAAGGACGAGCTCGGCGCTCTGCTGGCACGCGAAGAAGGCAAGACCCTGCCGGAAGCCATCGGTGAAACGATCCGTGCATCGCAGATCTTCGAATTCTTCGCGGGCGAAGCGCTGCGTCTTGCCGGCGAAGTCATTCCCTCGGTGCGTCCGAACATCGGCGTTGAGATCACCCGCGAGCCGCTCGGCGTCGTCGGTATCATCACGCCCTGGAATTTCCCGATCGCCATTCCGGCCTGGAAGATCGCGCCGGCGCTCTGCTACGGCAACACCATCGTCTTCAAGCCGGCCGATCTGGTGCCTGGCTGTGGCTGGGCGATCGTCGATATCCTGCACAGGGCAGGGCTGCCGAAGGGTGTCTTGAACCTCGTCATGGGCAAGGGCTCCGTGGTCGGCCAGACGATGCTCGACAGTCCCGATATTTCCGGCATCACCTTCACCGGTTCGGTCGGCACCGGCAAGCGCGTCGCTACCGCTTCGCTCGAACATAACCGCAAGTTCCAGCTCGAAATGGGCGGCAAGAACCCGATGGTCGTGCTCGACGATGCCGACCTGAGCGTCGCCGTCGAAGCAGCCGCCAATTCCGGCTTCTTCTCCACCGGCCAGCGTTGCACGGCCTCGTCGCGGCTGATCGTCACCGAGGGCATCCACGACAAGTTCGTTGCTGCGCTCACCGAAAAGCTGAAGACCATCGTCGTCGATCACGCCATGAAGCCGGGCACCCATATCGGCCCCGTCGTCGATGACCGGCAGCTGAAGACCGATACCGACTATATCGAGATCGGCAAAAAGGAAGGCGCCAGGCTCGCCTTCGGCGGCGAACTCGTTTCGCGCGAAACGCCGGGCTTCTATCTGCAGCCGACGCTGTTTACCGAAGCGACCAACCAGATGCGCATCTCGCGCGAAGAGATCTTTGGACCCGTCGTCTCGCTGATCCGGGTGAAGGACTACGAGGAGGCGCTGGCAACCGCCAACGACACCCCGTTCGGCCTGTCATCAGGCATTGCGACGACCAGCCTGAAGCATGCGACGCATTTCAAGCGCAATGCCGAGGCCGGCATGGTGATGGTCAACCTGCCGACCGCCGGCGTCGATTTCCACGTTCCCTTCGGCGGCCGCAAGGGCTCGTCCTACGGCCCGCGCGAGCAGGGCAAGTACGCCGCCGAATTCTATACAACCGTCAAGACGGCCTACACACTGGCTTGAGACGAAGCGCGATAACCCTGATCGTACGAGGCGATCAGGGGGTATCCTGAAGGACGGAGACTATGAAGAAGAAAGCAGAATGGCCRCGCAGGCTGAGGTCGCAGGAATGGTACGGCGGCACGAGCCGCGACGTGATCTACCACCGCGGCTGGCTTAAGAACCAGGGATATCCGCACGACCTGTTCGACGGCCGCCCTGTCATCGGCATCCTGAACACCTGGTCGGACATGACGCCGTGCAACGGTCACCTGCGCGAGCTCGCCGAAAAGGTGAAGGCGGGTGTCTGGGAAGCCGGCGGTTTCCCGCTCGAAGTGCCTGTTTTCTCGGCCTCCGAAAATACCTTCCGCCCGACCGCGATGATGTATCGCAACCTGGCGGCTCTGGCTGTCGAAGAAGCGATCCGCGGCCAGCCGATGGACGGCTGCGTGTTGCTCGTCGGCTGCGACAAGACCACGCCGTCGCTGATCATGGGCGCAGCCTCCGTCGACCTTCCGTCGATCGTCGTCACCGGCGGGCCGATGCTGAACGGCTATTTCCGCGGTGAGCGCGTCGGCTCCGGCACGCACCTCTGGAAGTTCTCCGAAATGGTGAAGGCCGGCGAGATGACGCAGGCCRAATTCCTGGAAGCCGAAGCCTCGATGAGCCGCTCGTCGGGCACCTGCAACACGATGGGCACTGCTTCCACCATGGCCTCCATGGCTGAAGCGCTCGGCATGGCGCTGTCAGGCAACGCCGCGATCCCGGGCGTCGATTCCCGCCGCAAGGTCATGGCGCAGCTCACCGGCCGCCGTATCGTGCAGATGGTCAAGGACGACCTGAAGCCTTCCGAAATCATGACGAAGCAGGCCTTCGAAAACGCCATCCGCACCAATGCGGCGATCGGCGGTTCGACCAATGCCGTCATCCACCTGCTCGCCATGGCCGGCCGCGTCGGCGTCGATCTGACGCTCGACGACTGGGATCGTTGCGGCCGCGACGTGCCGACCATCGTCAACCTGATGCCGTCGGGCAAGTACCTGATGGAAGAGTTCTTCTATGCCGGCGGCCTGCCGGTCGTGCTGAAGCGCCTCGGCGAAGCCGGCCTGCTGCACAAGGATGCGCTGACGGTATCGGGCGACACCGTCTGGGACGAAGTAAAGGATGTCGTCAACTGGAACGAGGACGTCATCCTTCCGGCTGACAAGGCGCTGACGCAATCGGGCGGCATCGTCGTCCTGCGCGGCAATCTCGCGCCGAAGGGTGCGGTCCTGAAGCCGTCTGCCGCCTCGCCGCACCTGATGGTGCACAAGGGCCGGGCGGTCGTGTTCGAGGACATCGACGATTACAAGGCCAAGATCAACGACGACAATCTCGACATCGACGAGAACTGCGTCATGGTCATGAAGAACTGTGGTCCGAAGGGCTATCCGGGCATGGCCGAAGTCGGCAACATGGGCCTGCCGCCGAAGGTGCTCAAGAAGGGCATCACCGACATGGTGCGTATTTCCGACGCCCGCATGTCCGGCACGGCTTACGGCACCGTGGTGCTGCACACCTCGCCGGAAGCTGCTGTCGGTGGCCCGCTCGCGGTTGTCAAGAACGGCGACATGATCGAGCTTGACGTGCCGAACCGCCGTCTGCATCTCGACATTTCCGACGAGGAACTGGCGCGTCGTCTCGCCGAATGGCAGCCGAACCACGATCTGCCGACGTCGGGCTATGCGTTCCTGCACCAGCAGCATGTCGAAGGAGCCGATACCGGCGCCGACCTCGACTTTCTCAAGGGATGTCGCGGGAGTGCAGTCGGCAAGGACAGCCACTAACAGGGCGTATCCGACCGCAAATCGACGGGAAGGCGGGGGACCCCCCCCGCCCGCAATTGCAATGTGGAATACTTTCTGTCGCGAAACGCCGACTTTTACGGGTGGCTTTTGCGACAGAAATTTACGGAAAGTCCAGTGCTGGCGGTTTTGTCCTGAAGGCTGGAATTCAGTGGAAAAGTCGGAACGGCGCAATGCGGACGGTCATTACGGCAGCACACCGCTATCTCCGATTTGATCATCGATAGTCGTTAGCCAGGGCCATCGCTGCAAATACTGGGTGCATTTATCCAGAAATAGGCCACGCTGAGGATTGAGAGGGTTCAGGCGCAGGATGCCATTCCACATGTCCTCCAAGCCGTCAGGCGCGTAAAGGCTGCCGTCGTAAAGGCGAATACCGACCCTTGTGCAAAGGGTGAGGTAGCGGTCGATGCCATCCTCCGCCTTTTGCAACGTTGGATATTCCGCTCCGAACTTGTTCTTGTACCAGAGATGGACCCGAGCCTGGTTCTTGATCTCCACCGTTACGGGCAGATCGGCGACCGCCTGCTGCACCCGGCGAATGACGACGTCTTCGGCGTCCCAGGATAGGGCGGAGTCATCGAAGTAGAAGACGTCGTAATCCTTTATCCCGTACTGAGGGTCATAGCCGGACTTCAGATTCCAAATTGTCTGCACGAGGCAGCCAGCGGTCAGAATACCTTGAGGAATCTGGAGGGGGGCCAACCGGGTTAGCAATTCGGTGTTTATCGGGTTACGGCGGACAGACCAGATGAATTGCTGCTCGCTAAACGACATAGCCTCTCCTTTGTCCGATAGCTTCGCTAAATCGGTTAGCGCGAAAATCCCCATTGTTCGAAACTCGGACAGACCATCCGAAAACCTGCGCGCAGCCTAACCTTCGGATCCCCCGCTCGGGTTTTCTGACGGTCTGTCGGGATTACGCGACAGGACAAGGCCGTCCATGTAGTGATCGAGATGGCTCTTCCACAACGCCGGCTTAAACAGCAACGCATGGCCTGCAGGAGCAGCAATGAATTTTCCTTCTCCGCCCGCCAGGAGGAATCGTTCGAAATTTCCTCTGCAGTGCCCTATTCGATAATATTGGTCATGACTTCCGTGCAACCAAAGCGTTGAAATTCCCGCTGATGCTCCACGTTCAAAAATAGCCGGATTTACAATTTCATGAGTGGCGCATCCTCTCCCGAGCCAACCACCGTTGAAATTGATGGCAGCCTGGAACGTGGCCGGGCGCATACCCGCATAGGCTACGGACAAGATGCCGCCGCGTGAAACTCCCCCGATGGCAAGCCGGCTCTGATCCACATCGGAGCGACCGCGAAGATGGCGCACGACAGCATCCACATCCGCGACGGCCCGCTCGAAACCCGCAATCGTAATTTCGACATTGCAGGAATAGCCGGAGCCGTCGGGAGCAAGTCCCTCTCCATAGTTTCCACCTGATTTTCCTCTGCCCCGGCGTTGCGGAAAGAGAACCATCCAGCCTCGTTCGACGAAGTAGTTTCCAACGACAGGCGGACACATGGTCCTTGTGTACAGGGATTGATTATGCCCCTGTCCGGTAGAGCCATGATTGAAAACAATTGTCGGATATGGCCCTTCGCGTTGAGGCTTGGCTGCGACGATTTCCAATCGTGCATCTGTCTCGTCGGAGGGTATGAAGAACTTCTCCAACTTCATGAGGCTGCAATATCCATACGTGTGCCACCTGAGCGGATCGGCGGATTGTCGGGTCCCATGCATTCGTCAACCGCTTCCGGCAGAAGCGGCGGGTGCACGGTCTGTTCCAGAAAGACGTGCCATGATGCATTGTAGGGGCGAACGTTCATTTCTGGAATCCCAAGTGTTCGATTTATCAATGCAGAGTTGAATAAAATGATCGATCGCCACGGCACGGGCATAGTGCGCACTGTGTGGAAATGACTGCATGCGGCCCGGCCATGAGGCGGCGGGTGATCGTTTCATCGGTGTAGTCGTCGGGTAGATCGGGATAGGCCTCGTCGCGCAGGTATATCTGGAAATAATCGGCCAAGAGATTGCCCTAGGCTCCAGACTCAATCAGGCCCACCAAATGACGATGGCGGCGATGTAGCAAGTTGCCGCGAAGTTGAGCATGAGCTTGTCATATCGAGTTGCGACACGCCTCCAGTCCTTGAGGCGACAGAAAGCACGTTCGATGATATTTCTCCGGCGGTAGGCGACGGGGTCGAACGGTTTGATCTGCTTTCGGGTTGGATTGTTGGGAATGACAGGCTCGGTGCCGCGTGCAGTGAGAAAGTCGCGCAACGCG
>NZ_JBFUBG010000112.1:0-17946 GCF_056405875.1 Rhizobium sp. P1_E6
GTGCTTGCATTGCCTTGTGGGTCCAAATCGATAATTAGAACCCGCTCGCCGATGGCAGCGAGAGCGGTGGCCAAATTGATCGCGGTGGTCGTTTTCCCCACGCCACCTTTTTGATTTGCTATGGTGATAATCCGATTACGTTCGCCAGCCATTGCCGCATTATCCAATTTGTTAAAACAAGCGCTGGAGCTTCGATATTTCGAGAATTACAGAATCTTGCTCAACAGCGCTATTATGTTCTAGCAGATCGAAGACCCAGCGACCACGCGCTTTCTGGGTTTCCCTCTGGTAATCCCGCCCTTTGTGAAAAAAAGCGCGGGTATTTTCCTTACCGACCATCCAGGGCGCAGCATATTCGATCAGCTTATCGAGATCAGCCAGTGCACGGGCGGAAATGGCATCGCAAGCGGGTATTGCCGCTGCTGCATCCTCGATTCTGATCGCATGCACCTCGCCTCGTGCGCCGGTTTCTCGCAGAGCGGTTCGCAGAAATGCTGCCTTCTTATTATTGCTTTCCACCATATGGACCCAGCCACCCTGCTGCTCAGCCAGAAAGATCGCCGTAATTATGCCGGGAAAGCCACCGCCGCTTCCAAGATCGACCCAGTTTTGAGGGTGAGGGGAGATTTGGAATATCTGAGCACTATCTGAGATATGCCGGCTCCACATATCCCCCATGGTCGATGGAGCCACAAGGTTGATCGCCTTGGCCCATTTCGTGAAGAGATCAGCGAAATGCTGTAGCCGTTCCTGTGTTTCACGTGAAACACGCAATCCGTTTAATTCCATTCCAGCCGACTCTCAAACCGTGCAGTCACTACGCAACATGCTTACCGCCGTCCGGGCGACGACGAATATGCACCAACAAGAGGGAAATTGCCGCTGGCGTCATGCCATCCACTTTCATAGCTTGCGCGATATTCGAAGGCTTTTGGGCGCCAAGCTTGTTTTTCAGCTCGTTTGAAAGTCCCGATAGTGTGCTGTAATCAAAGCCATCGGGGATCAATCGATTCTCGTCTCGACGTTGTATCTCGATAGCAGTTGCCTGGCGATCCATATAAACCGAGTAGCTCGCCTCAATCTCTAGTGCTTCCGCCACCCTTTTGGAGAAAGAGCCTAGGTCGTTCCACACTCTGACCAGGTCCCCCAGGCCATACTCGGGGTAGGAAAGAAGTTCATAGGCGCTACGGCGCTGACCATCCAGGTTTAGATTAAGACCAGCTTTGCGGGCTTCGGTAGGCGTCACCGCCAACGACTGAAGCAGCGACCGGCCGCTATCGAGCATCTCCCGATAGTCGGTAAACCGCTTGTTTCGCTCAGCGGAAATACATCCAAGCTCAAGTGCAACCGGCGTAAGCCGTGCATCGGCGTTGTCTGCGCGAAGAGTCAACCGATATTCCGCGCGTGAAGTGAACATTCGATACGGTTCCGTAACACCGCGCGATGTCAGATCATCAATCATCACACCGATATAGGAGTTGGTGCGACTGAAGACAAAGGGCGCTGAGTTGCTGCTCGAAAGTGCCGCGTTAAGGCCAGCCGCGAGCCCTTGCGCACCAGCTTCCTCGTAGCCCGTTGTCCCATTAATCTGGCCGGCCAGAAAAAGACCCGGAAGCTTCTTGACCTCCAATGTGGCCGACAGCTCCCGCGGATCAACGTGGTCATATTCAATGGCGTAGCCGGGGTGCAGAATCTCTACGCGTTCGAGGCCGGGAATTGTATGGATGAACGCCGCCTGCACGTCGGCGGGAAGCGAGGTAGAAATCCCGTTCGGGTAAACGGTATCGTCATCCAGCCCCTCTGGCTCCAGGAATATCTGATGACCGTCTCTCTCCCCAAACTTAACAAGCTTGTCCTCAATCGAAGGGCAATAACGAGGGCCAACACCTTCGATCTGCCCTGAATACATCGCCGATTTTTGCAGATTCTCGACGATGATACGATGCGTTGCCTCGGTCGTCCGCGTCACGCCGCACTCGACCTGCGGATTCACAATGCGATCCGTCATGAAAGAAAAGGGGACCAGTTCCTCATCCGCCGCCTGGCGCCCGACCGAATCCCAATCGATCGTCTTTCCACTTAGCCGCGCAGGAGTTCCGGTCTTCAGTCGACCCAACTTCAGGCCCAATCGACCAAGTGTCGCTGAAAGTCCAGTCGAAGGCGGCTCTCCAGTGCGGCCTGCGGGAGTCTTTTCACTTCCGATATGGATCAGGCCCCGCAGAAACGTTCCTGTGGTAATGACAACCGAAGGGCTCGAGAAGAGCCTCCCATCCTGCATTATTACGCCAGCGACTCGATTTTCCTTCACATCGAGATCGAACGCATCGCCCTCGACAACTTCAAGGTTCGCGATGGATTCAATCGCCTCCAGCATCGCCAGGCGGTAGAGCTTTCGATCCGCCTGCGTGCGTGGACCGCGAACCGCTGCACCCTTTTTCTTATTCAGCATCCGGAATTGAATGCCGGCAGCATCAGCGATTCGGCCCATAAGGCCATCCATGGCGTCGATCTCACGAACCAGATGTCCCTTACCCAGACCGCCAATGGCCGGGTTGCAGGACATGACACCTATCGTATCGCGTCGATGCGTGATCAAAGCGGTTTTTGCACCCATCCGCGCCGCAGCCGCAGCTGCTTCGGATCCAGCGTGACCACCGCCGATTACTATCACATCAAAATTATTGGCGCTCATGCGCAACTCCACAAAAGGTTTCACGTGAAACTATTCGCGACCTCGACGAATATTGTTCCACGTGAATCATTTTCCGACACAGAATTCCGAGAAGATCACGCCAAGAAGATCCTCAACGTCAACCCGTCCGGTAATACGCCCCAGATGATCGCCTGCAAGTCTTAAAGACTCCGCTCTGATCTCCAAGCTCTGGCCCGTCTGATCAATCGCCATCGACAAAGCACTCAAACATTCAAAGAGCGAATTTCTGTGTCGCTGCCTGGTGGGTACAGACAAAGACAATCCTCCGAACTTCTGCTCGATGAAGGAAGAAACAAAGCTCCGAAGCTCGAGTAGGCCGTCACCCGTCACTGTCGAAATTTGAAGGTCATATAAGGCAGCGGAAGGATATAGGTCTCGCTTGGTGCCGACAATAACATGCGACGATGCTCGCTCCAAGTCGGAAGGATCTATCGGCGATGGAGATCCCATATCCGCCAAAAAGACGACGAGATCGGCATTGCCCAACGCAACATGTGCTCTCCTGACGCCTTCCTGCTCGACGATATCGGCTGTCTCTCGTAACCCCGCGGTGTCGTAGAGCCTCACCAGATAGCCGTTCAGATTGATATCAACATGGAGCACATCGCGTGTCGTACCGGCGATATCAGTGACGATTGCCACGTCCCGTTGAGCAAACCAGTTCATCAAGCTGGACTTGCCTGCATTTGGCGCGCCCGCAATGACAATCTTAAAACCGTCGCGGACAATCTCTCCTACTGCGGCATGGGAAACATGATTCTCTATCTGCCCGCGCAGCTCCATTAACGACGCCCAGACCTGGTCGGAAACAGATCCGGGGATGTCATCCTCGTCCGGAAAATCAAGTTCCGCTTCGATCAGAGCGCGAGAGCGCGTAATTCGTTCCGCCCACGAATCGTATAGGCGCGACAAACCACCTAAGCTCTGCTCGAGCGCCAAACGACGCTGCATTTCGGTCTCGGCCGCGATTAGGTCCGCTAAACCTTCGACTTCAACAAGATCAAGCTTGCCGTTTTCGAATGCGCGACGACTGAACTCGCCTTCCATTGCTAGCCGGGTCCCGGGAAATGTTGCCAATTCGCCCAAGAGAGCCGATATGACCGCTCTTGAACCATGTATCTGGAATTCCACAGAGTCTTCACCGGTGAAAGAAGCTGGACCAGGAAAGAAAAGGACCAGTCCGGCGTCGATCGGCAAACCGTTCCGAGTCCGAATCGTTCGATAAGCAGCATTTCGCGGTGACGGGATCTCCCCGATCAGTCTCTGAAGGATTTCCTGGCTCTGTGCTCCACTGACACGAACGACAGATACGCCTGACGGAGGAGCACCGCTGGAGAGAGCGAATATGGTGTCGTTCCACATTTCCATATTGTGTGCGGCCTATCGGTTCGTTTCCGAATCAATTCAAAACAGAAAAGGCTGGCGGTCGCACGAACGACTCACCAGCCTCGATCCGAAGAATCCGGCTAATAATCAGGTATTCATCGACTCGAAGAAGTCACCATTATTCTTCGTCTGCTTCAGCTTGTCGATAAGGAATTCGATCGCATCGGTCGTGCCCATCGGGGCAAGGATACGACGGAGAACGAAGATCTTCTGCAGATCCTGACGGGGAACCAGCAGGTCTTCCTTACGTGTGCCGGACTTGAGAATATCCATTGCCGGGAAGATACGCTTGTCCGCGACCTTACGATCAAGAACGATTTCCGAGTTGCCGGTACCCTTGAACTCTTCGAAGATGACTTCGTCCATACGGCTGCCGGTGTCGATCAGAGCCGTCGCAATGATGGTCAGTGAACCACCTTCTTCGATGTTACGTGCCGCACCGAAGAAGCGCTTCGGGCGCTGCAGCGCATTTGCGTCAACACCACCGGTCAGAACCTTGCCAGAAGAAGGTACGACCGTATTGTAGGCTCTGCCAAGGCGCGTGATCGAGTCGAGCAGGATGACAACATCGCGGCCATGTTCCACGAGCCGCTTAGCCTTTTCGATCACCATCTCGGCGACCTGAACGTGGCGGACGGCCGGCTCGTCGAATGTGGAAGAAATGACTTCGCCGCGGACCGACCGCTGCATGTCCGTGACTTCTTCCGGGCGTTCATCGATCAATAGAACAATCAGATAGCATTCCGGATGGTTCGCGGTAATTGAGTGAGCGATGTTCTGCAAGAGAACCGTTTTGCCCGTACGCGGCGGAGCAACGATCAGGCCGCGCTGGCCCTTGCCGAGAGGCGCCACGAGATCGATCACGCGAGGCGAAAGATCCTTGGTGGTCGGGACATCCAGTTCCATCTTGAAGCGCTCGTTCGGATAGAGCGGCGTCAGATTGTCGAAGTGAACCTTGTGACGGATCTTTTCCGGATCGTCGAAGTTGATTGTGTTGACCTTCAGGAGCGCAAAATAACGTTCGCCCTCTTTCGGACCGCGGATCGGACCCTCGACAGTATCGCCGGTCTTCAGCGAGAAGCGGCGGATCTGGGACGGGGAGATGTAGATATCGTCAGGACCGGGAAGATAGTTAGCATTTGCGGAGCGCAGGAACCCGAAACCATCCTGCAGGACTTCAACGACGCCTTCGCCGATGATTTCGATGTCCTGGCTGGCAAGAACCTTGAGGATTGCAAACATGAGCTCCTGCTTGCGCATCGTGCTCGCATTCTCGACCTCGAGCGATTCGGCGAAAGCCAGAAGATCCGTCGGGGATTTACTCTTAAGTTCCTGAAGCTTCATTTCAGCCATGAAGTGACCAATACTCGTTATTTTATAAGGGGAAAGGCGATGTTGGGTCGTTTTCGGTACTGCGAAAGGGCTCGCAGGCGACTGAACTCTACACACATGCCACGAAGATGAGGTGGCCGGAAAATAGCGAGTCAGAACCCCGCCCGCAAGGGGGCTGCTTAAAATGACTGAAATTTAACTTCAGCAACTCCTGGGCTTCAAAAAGGCTTCACCACCACCAGGATGACGATGAGGATCATCAGGGCCGTTGGCGCTTCATTCATGAAGCGCCAGTAACGCGCCGAACGACGGTTTTCATCCCGCTCGAAGGCCAGCACAGCCCTGCTGAAAAAGACATGCACGATTGTCAGGAGAACAACCAGTCCGATCTTTGCATGCAGCCACCCGCCCTGGAAATCATAAACCGACCAGGCAAGATAAAGGCCCAAGATCCAGGTCAGCATCATCGCCGGGTTCATGATGATCTTGAGCAACCGGCGTTCCATCACCTTGAAGGTCTCGGATTGAATCGAACCGGGTTCTGCATCCGTGTGGTAGATGAAAAGGCGGGGCATGTAGAAAAGCCCGGCCATCCACGAGATCACGGCGATGATATGCAGCGCCTTGATCCAGAGATAGAGATTGTCGGGGTTCCAGACGAAGAGGCCGACTGCAAGAAGAGCGAAAAAGGCGAGCGCAAAATGGGCACGCCGGCGGGCATAGGCACCCGGTTTTTGATCCGTCTGCTTTTCCATCACGCAACCCCAGCGCCACGCACGCGCTCGACAAGCAGGCGCACATTCTCCGGGTCCGCCTGTGGCGTAATGCCATGACCGAGATTGAAGATCAGCGGCCCGTTTCCAAGCGCCTGAAGAATATCATCGATACCATCCTCAAGCGAACGGCCGCCCGCCACGACACGCATCGGATCGAGATTGCCTTGAACCGGTCCGTCCTTCTGCAGCTCGGCCGCAAAGGCAAGCGGGACCGACCAATCGAGCCCGATCGCATCTGCGCCCGTCTTCTGCCGATAGGTCTTCAGCTGGTAGCCGGCACCTTTGRCAAAGGCGATGATCCGCGCTTGCGGTCGCTGCGCCTTGATCGAAGCAATCATGCGGGCAACCGGACGGATAGCAAAGGCTTCGAATTCCCTCTCGCCAAGAACGCCGGCCCAGGAATCGAAGATCTGGACTGCATCGGCGCCGGCATCGATCTGCGCCACGAGATAGTCGGCGGAGACATCGGCAAGCAGCATCAACAAATGCTCGAACGCGCGCGGATGCTTGTAGGCGAACAGACGGGCAGGCGCCTGGTCCGGGGTGCCGTGACCGGCAATCATATAGGTCGCAACCGTCCAGGGAGCGCCACAGAAGCCGAGGAGCGTCGTCTCTGGAGGAAGCTCGTCCCTCAGACGCTTCACCGTCTCCAGGACTGGCTGCAGATAATCGACGACATATTCTCCATCCAGTCCGGCGATGCCTGTCTCATCGATCGGATCCATTTCCGGACCATGCCCTTCGGTAAAGCGCACATTGCGCTTCATCGCATCAGGGATGACCAGGATATCGGAAAACAAGATGGCTGCGTCAAAGCCATAGCGCCGTATCGGCTGARGCGTGACCTCCACCGCATAGTCGGGCGAATAACAGAGATCGAGGAAACTTCCTGCCTTGGCGCGTGTTTGCCTGTATTCCGGCAGATAACGACCTGCCTGCCTCATCAACCAGAGGGGAGGGGGCGTGAGGGTCTCACCATCGAGAACCCGCATAATTTTCCGGCGCGTTTCGCTCAAGCGCTTCTTCCCTATAAAAAATCAAAGATATTTTAAAAGGTTTCTATTTCTTAGAGTCGGTGTCTATCAAGGATTAAAATCCATCCACCGCCGACGCCAATTGTCACGCAGCCCGGAACAACTCGAATAAAAAATCGCCTATCGTTTCAAAAACTATGGAAAATTCGAATCCTGAAAAGATTCCAGAGGCTTCGTCGACACCGGTTTGAAACCCACTCTGTGGATAGACTGTGGATGAATGTAGGACATATCGATATCGTCCCCGTCATCCACAAGCATCGAAGATATGACATCGCAAAAACCCGAATGTGGATAAGGAGGCAGGTTTTCCCTTGCCTCGGTCCACCCCGGCCCATTAGCTCTTCGCCATCCAGTCTTTTCAACAGGTGACGGAAAATAGCGTGGAGAACAGAACGAACTTCTTCCATCTGCATCTGATTTCTGACTCAACGGGAGAGACTCTCATCTCTGCCGGCCGCGCTGCATCGGCGCAATTCAAGTCCAGCCAGCCAATCGAACATGTCTATCCGCTGATCCGGAATCGCAAACAGCTGATGCCGGTCCTCCAGGCGATCGACAATGAGCCCGGCATCGTGCTCTACACAATCGTTGACCGGGAACTCGCAACCCTCATCGATGAGCGTTGCGCAGAGATGGGCGTGGCATCGGTCAATGTGCTGGAGCCGGTCATTGGTGCATTCCAGATCTATCTTGGTGCGCCATCGAGGCGCCGTGTCGGCGCACAGCACGTCATGAACGCCGGATACTTCGCCCGTATCGAAGCCCTGAACTTCACCATGGATCATGACGACGGTCAGGTGCATGAGGATTACAATGAGGCTGATGTCGTCATCGTCGGCATCAGTCGTACGTCAAAAACGCCGACTAGCATCTATCTCGCAAACCGCGGCATCAAGACAGCGAACATACCGATCGTCTATGGCGTGCCTTTGCCGGAGGGTTTGCTGACTGCGACCAAACCTCTTGTCGTGTGCTTGATCGCCACCACCGACCGTATTTCTCAAGTTCGCGAAAATCGTCTGCTCGGAACGACACCCGGTTTCGACCGCGAGCACTATACCGATCGCGCGGCAATCTCGGAGGAGCTGAAATATGCGCGCTCCCTCTGCGCCCGGCATAACTGGCCGATGATCGACGTGACGCGACGCTCGATAGAGGAAACGGCAGCGGCCATCGTTGCCCTGCGGCCGAAGCTGCGTTAAGCGCTGAACAACTGAATCGCTGCCGAGGAATTAATGACACCGAAGCTCGTTCTTGCATCGTCGAGCCCGTTCCGGCGGATGCTGATGGAAAATGCCGGTCTGGTTTTCGAAGCGCATGCCGCCCAAATCGACGAACGGGCAATCGAGGCTCGGCTGGAAAAATCGGGCGCAACGCCGGATGAGGTGGCACTCGTTCTCGCGGAAGCAAAGGCGAACGACGTCAGCCGGCGCTTCAGTGGCGCGCTAATCATCGGCTCGGACCAGACAATGTCGCTCGGTCCCCAGGTCTTTCACAAGCCGAAGGATATGGCTGATGCTGCCAATCATCTCCGTGTACTCGCGGGTAAGACGCATCGCCTGAACAGCGCAATCGCAATTGTCCGGAACGAAGAAGTCTTGTGGCGGCATGTTGCACATGCCGTACTGACGATGCGCCCGCTGACAGATGATTTCATCACGCGTCATCTGCAGYGCGTCGGTACAAAGGCATTGGCGAGTGTCGGTGCCTATCAGCTGGAGGGGGAGGGGATCCAGCTGTTCGAGAAGATCGACGGCGATTATTTCACGATCCTCGGCCTGCCGATGTTACCCCTTCTTGCAAAACTCCGGGAACTGGAAGCGATCGATGGATGATTCACGTGAAACACATGGGCCGAAAGCGTTTGTCACTGGCTTTCCCGTCAAGCACTCGCGCTCGCCATTGATCCATGGCCATTGGCTGAAAACGCTCGATCTGCCTGGCAGCTACCGAGCCCATGAGGTCGCTCCGGAAGCCTTTGCGGATTTCATCACTTCCTTGCGGGATGGCAGCGCCGGTTTTGTCGGCGGCAACGTCACGATCCCTCACAAGGAATTGGCCTTCAAACTTGCCGACCGGCCGGACGAGCTCTCGGGCGAACTCGGCGCATCGAATACGCTTTGGCTGGAGGACGGAAGACTTCTTGCCACCAACACCGACGGTCGCGGTTTCACCGCCAATCTCGACGAACGCCACCCCGGCTGGGACGGTCATGATAAGGTCGTTGTCTTCGGCGCCGGCGGCGCAAGCCGTGCGGTCATCCAGGCCGTCCGTGACCGTGGCTTCAGAGAAATCCACGTCGTCAATCGCACCGTCGARCGAGCGAGAGAACTGGCCGATCGCTTCGGTTCGAAGGTCCATGCTCATCCCACAGCCGCACTTGGTGAAGTCATGAAAGGCGCGGGGCTGTTCATCAACACCACATCTCTCGGGATGGATGGCGAGGCAGCGCCCGTGATCGACTTCTCGCCGCTGGCCTCGGATGCCGTGGTCACCGACATTGTCTACGTGCCGCTGAAAACACCGATCCTCGCCCAGGCGGAGGAACAAGGTTTCGCCATCGTCGATGGTCTCGGTATGCTGCTGCATCAGGCCGTGCCGGGGTTTGAAAAATGGTTTGGCAAACGGCCGGTCGTCGATGAAACGCTGCGCGCGCTGATCATCGCGGATATGGAAAAACACTGATGCTGAAGATCGGCCTCACCGGCTCCATCGGAATGGGCAAGTCGACGACGGCGAAGCTCTTTGCCGAAGCCGGTGTCGCGGTCAACGATTCCGATGCTGTCGTCCATGATCTCTATGCCGGCGAGGCAGCTCCCCTGGTCGATGCCGCATTTCCCGGCACGATGAAAAACGGTGCCGTTGACCGTCAGGAACTTGGCCGACAGCTCGCGCAGAATCCTGACGGTTTCAAACGGCTCGAACAGATCGTTCATCCGCTGGTGCGCAAGCGCGAAAGTGAATTCCTGGACCGGCARCAGCAGGCGGGCGTGGACATGGTGCTGCTCGATATCCCCCTGCTTTTCGAAACCGGCGCCGAGCAAAGGGTCGACGCCATCGTCGTCGTCAGCGCCAATCCACAGATTCAGCGTGAAAGAGTGCTTGCGCGTCCGAACATGACGGAGGAGAAATTTAATATGATTCTCTCCCGTCAGACGCCCGATGCGGAAAAACGCCGGCGAGCTGACTATATCGTGGATACCAGCCACGAAATTGAGGCGGCAAGAAAGCAGGTGGCTGAGATCATCGCCGACCTGAAAAGACGGATAGCGAAGGAAGAAGCCCCGCATGCGTGAGATCATTTTCGATACGGAAACCACCGGCCTCGATAACCGCACGGACCGCATCATCGAAATCGGCGGCATCGAACTCTTCAATCATTTTCCGACAGGAAGGACGATCCACCTTTTCGTCAATCCGGGCGATCAGAAAGTTCATCCTGACGCGCTTGCCGTTCATGGCATCACAGACGAATTCCTGAAGGACAAGCCGCCTTTTGCCGATGTCGTCGAGCAGATCCTGGAATTCTTCGGCGATGGCAAATGGATCGCCCACAACGCTACCTTCGATATGGGCTTCATCAACTCCGAACTAGCCAGGATCAGCTTGCCGCCAATCTTGCCGGATCGCGTTATCGATACCCTGTCGCTTGCCCGTCGCAAGCATCCGATGGGTCCGAATTCGCTGGATGCTCTCTGCCGTCGTTATGGCATCGACAACTCGCACCGTACGAAACACGGCGCCCTTCTCGACTCCGAACTTCTCGCCGAAGTTTATATCGAGATGATCGGCGGCCGGCAGACAGCACTCGGTCTTGCCGGTCCCGCGAGACAGCGCGCTGATGATGTCTCGGTGGAAGAGGTTGTGATCGCCGCCATCATCGAGCGGCCACGGCCGCTGGCGCCGCGATTGAGCGAAGCGGAGGCCGAGGCCCACGACACCCTGATCGCCAAGCTTGGTCAGAAGGCGGTCTGGTCGAAATACGATCAGCTCAACTGAAAACAAAAATGCCCGGGCAAAACCCGGGCATTTGAATTTGAGTGCCTGTGAGACCGGCTTAGTTCGGAACGGCCTGAACCTTGGAACGGGTCTGCTCTTCGGCAACGCGCTGCGCAAACATCTGCGCGAAGTCGATCGGATCGATCATCAGCGGCGGGAAGCCGCCATTGCGCGTGACGTCGGCAATGATTTGACGGGCGAACGGGAAGAGCATCCGCGGGCACTCGATGAAGAGAACCGGCAGCATGTGCTCCTGCGGGAAGCCGGCAACGCGGAAGACGCCGCCATAGACGAGCTCGGTATGGAATACCGTCTTGTCGCCTTCCTTGGCTTCGGCGATCAGCGAAAGCACGACATCGAAATCCGTATCGGACAGCGGATTGGCATTGACGTTCACATTGATGTTGATCGCCGGTGCCTTGTCGCGGGCCTGAAGCGAGCGCGGGGCGCCCGGATTTTCGAAGGAGAGATCCTTGACGTACTGGGCAAGGATCGAAAGGGTCGGGCTCGCTGCACCGTTGCTGTTGTTGTCGTCTGCCATGGGATTTTCCTCGAGGGGCATTGGATGGTGCCGCCATCTAACATTTCGGGGATGGGCTTACAACCCTGGGCCTCCGCCGCGGTTAATGCGTCGCCGCATCAGTCGCCGAGCTTTTTGCCGGACCAGGGCGACTTGCCGTTCGGTTCCCGATGATAGTCCTCTTCATCGAGATCGACCACCTTTGAATCGTTCGATTTGCCCGGCCGGCTTCGAGAATCCGGGCGCGAGGACGCGGAGAATCCCGTGCCACCGGTGCCGACGACAACGAAGCGCTTGGCGATCGATCGCCAAAGCAGATTGCGAACCTGCGGAATGAGGAGCAGGATCGCCAGAATATCGGAGAGAAAGCCCGGAATGATGAAGAGCAGCGAGGCGATAACATTCATCGCCGGATCGAGCAACTCGCGTCCGGGCATGGTGCCGGTGCGGCCTTCGGCGGACATGCGTCGCAGTATGCCGATGCCCTGCCGTCGCAGGAGGAATGAGCCGACGACAAAGCCCAGCACGACAAGCGCCAGCGTCGCCGCAAGTCCGATCGCCCGGCCGACAATCACGAAGCCAGCGATCTCGGCAAGCGGCAGAAGCAGCACGAAAACCGGCAGCATGGAAAAGCGCATCTATCTATCCCGAGTGCTCGGGCTCCTCTTGGCACTGGCGAAGATACCAGCCATGATTTGAATCATTCGTGTAGCCGGACTATATGGGGGTAGAAATCAGGGATGTTAACAGCGAATAGCGGCGGGATATGAGTTCAAACGACTTCATTACATTATTTTTTCTTGTGGCGGCGGTGCTGATTTTCTTTCAGCTCCGGTCCGTTCTTGGACGCCGCACGGGAAATGAGAAGCCGCCGCGTGATCTCTATACGCCACGGGACGCCGCGCAGAACGATACCGCCGATGMCGGCAAGGTCGTAACCTTGCCGCGACGCGATGCGAATGGCGAAGAGGAAGAGCGCTTCTCCGCAATTGACGCTTTTGCGCCGGCCGGCACGCCGCTGAACGAATCTCTGCGCGCGCTCAACAGGTCCGATCCGTCTTTCAATCCGAAGGAATTCCTGAACGGCGCCCGCATGGCCTACGAGATGATCGTCATGGCCTTTGCGGATGGTGACCGGAAAACCCTGAAGAACCTTCTCTCCCGTGACGTCTATGACGGCTTCGACGCGGCGATCACCGATCGCGAAAACAAGGGCGAGAAGATGAAGTCCACCTTCGTCGGCATCGACAAGGCGGAGATCACTCACGCCGAGACCAAGGGCAGCGAGGCCCAGATCACAATCCGCATCATCAGCCAGTTAATCTCTGCCACCTATGACAAGAACGACGCGCTGATCGACGGCGACGCCGAGAACGTCGCCGAGGTCAACGATCTCTGGACCTTCGCGCGCGATACGCGCTCGCGCGATCCCAACTGGAAACTCGTGGCGACCGAATCGGAACATGAGTGACGCGGCCGGCTTTGCCCTTCAGGCAGTCAGTTTCGACGCATTGGAAGGCTGGGGGGATGATGATCCCTCCAGCCTTTTTAAAGTCATGGCCGACTGTCGCCGGCATATTTCCGCAACGAAACCCTATCGCACCGGGTCGCTGGGGCTGACTTCAGCCGACCTCCTTCCGTTGCTGGAGGAAGCGGAGACATTTCATCCGTCTTCGGCAAAGGAAGCGCGCGCCTTTTTCGAAAAGCATTGTCAGCCATTCAGGATTGTCCGGGCCGATGACATCAGTGGTTTTGTCACCGCTTTCTACGAACCCGAAATCGAAGTTTCCCGCACGCCAGATGAGACTTTCCGTTTTCCGATTTATCGACGCCCGGACGATCTCATCGACCTCGACGATCAGAACCGCCCCGCGGAGCTGGACAGCTCTTATGCATTCGCACGCCTGCGTGATGGTCTGATCGACAACTATCCGGATCGCCGTGCCATCGACCAGGGCTACCTTGAGGGCCGCGGTCTGGAGATTGCATGGGCGAAATCGAAGGTCGATCTTTTCTTCGTCCATGTACAGGGCGCCGCCCGCCTGTGTTATCCGGACGGCAAGATCGACCGCATCACCTACGCCGCAAAAGCCGGCCACCCTTTTTCGGCTATCGGTAAGCTGCTGATCGACCGTGGCGAAATTGATCGCGCGGACATTTCCATGCAGTCGATCCGCGCCTGGCTCGCCACCCATCCGGACCAGGTCGACGAACCGCTTTGGCATAACCGCTCCTATATCTTTTTCCGGGAAGCGCCGGTGGACAGTCCGAGCACGGGGCCGATCGCCGCGGCGAAGGTGCCATTGATCGCGGGGCGTTCGCTCGCCGTCGATCGCCTGATCCATACTTTCGGCTTTCCATTCTTCATCCGCTCTGAGAGCCTGACGCATCTTGATGGCGGCAAGCCGTTTCAACGGCTGATGCTGGCGCTGGACACTGGTTCAGCAATCGTCGGCCCCGCACGCGGCGACATCTTTACCGGTTCGGGTTACGCTGCAGGTGAACTGGCAGGAACGGTGCGCAACGATGCCGATTTTGCAATTCTCATTCCGAATGCTGCCGCTGCGAGGTTCCGCTAATGGCGAAGGACCGCAAGCTCAGCTCGGACGAGAGAATTCTCTGGGGCAGGGTTGCCCGCAGCACCCGGCCCATGCCCGGAAAGACGGATGAACTGACCGCGCTCGACGCCTTCCTGCTGGAAGCCGAGGCGGCGGTAGAGCGGGATAAGGCCGAAAAGCAGAAGACGACTTCACCCGTCCCCCAGCAAGCTGCAGTACACGTACCTGCAAAACAGCCATCGGGCGTCCACCATCCGTTGGAGCGGCCGGTCAAGCGCAAGATCGCCAAGGGAAAGCTGGCGCTCGAAGCGCGCATCGACCTTCATGGCATGGTGCAGAGTGAAGCCCATTCCTTCCTGCTCGATTTCCTGATCCGGGCTCATGAGCGCGGCATGCGGCACGTCCTCGTCATTACCGGCAAGGGCAGCTCCATGGGCAGTGAAGGCGCCTTGAAACGCGCTGTGCCGCTGTGGTTTTCCAAAYCGGAATTCCGGTTTCTGATTTCTTCCTATGAGCCGGCGGCCCAACATCATGGTGGCGAGGGCGCGCTCTATATCCGCCTCTCCCGGCGCGCCGGGGAAATGTCGTGACGCCGTTTGCAGAGGCAGTCCGCAAGCTGCGCGCCCGTAAGGGCGTGACGCAGAAACAGATGGCGGCCGCCCTGAATGTTTCGCCGGCCTATCTCTCTGCACTGGAGCACGGAAAACGCGGCGTGCCGAGTTTCGACCTGCTGCAGCGTATCGCTGGTTACTTCAACATCATCTGGGACGAGGCCGAGGAACTCTTCCTCGTTGCCGGCTCTTCCGATCCGCGTGTGATCGTGGATACTTCAGGCCTGCCGCCCGAATATACCGAATTTGCCAATCGCCTTGCCAAGCGGATTCGCAACCTTGACAGCGCCGATATCGCCCGGCTATCCGCGTTTCTTGAAAATGGCGGCAAAGGGGACGGAAAAGCGTCATAATCCCCTGATTTATGCCTTGTTTTAGGGCCTTGCCATTGGGAACTCGCTGCAAAAAACCTATATTCGACATTGAAAAAGCCGGTGATTCGCAAGGCGCGCCGTTGCTTACGACAACAGGGAAAATCTCAACAGAATGACCGATGCACCCGCGACGGAAAACGGCGTAAACACCGAATATGGCGCAGATTCCATCAAGGTCCTGAAGGGCCTTGATGCCGTGCGCAAGCGCCCGGGCATGTATATCGGCGACACCGATGATGGCTCCGGCCTTCACCATATGGTCTACGAAGTCGTCGATAACGCGATCGATGAAGCACTGGCCGGCCATGCCGATATCGTGACCGTCGCGCTCAATCCCGATGGTTCGGTGACCGTGACGGATAACGGCCGCGGTATTCCGACGGATATCCATACTGGCGAAGGCGTTTCGGCGGCCGAGGTCATCATGACCCAGCTGCATGCCGGCGGTAAGTTCGACCAGAATTCCTATAAGGTTTCAGGCGGTCTGCACGGCGTCGGCGTTTCGGTCGTCAACGCGCTTTCCGTCTGGCTGAAGCTGAAGATTCGCCGCCAGGGCAAGATCCACGAGATGAGCTTCACCCATGGCGTCGCGGATGCTCCGCTGAAGGTGACGGGCGAGGCTCCAAACGAGACCGGCACGGAAGTGAGCTTCATGCCGAGCACCGGCACCTTCACCATGACGGAGTTCGACTATGGCACACTGGAGCACCGTCTGCGCGAGCTGGCCTTCCTCAACTCCGGTGTCCGCATCCTGCTGACCGACAAGCGTCACTCCGACATCAAGCAGGAAGAGATGATGTATGACGGTGGCCTCGAGGCCTTCGTCTCCTATCTCGACCGCGCCAAGAAGCCGCTCGTCGATAAGCCGGTCGCGATCCGCGGCGAAAAGGATGGCATCACCGTCGAAGTGGCCATGTGGTGGAACGACAGCTACCACGAGAATGTGCTCTGCTTCACCAACAACATTCCCCAGCGCGATGGCGGCACGCATATGGCCGGTTTCCGCGCTGCGCTGACGCGCCAGATCACCTCCTATGCCGACACTTCGGGCATCACCAAGCGGGAAAAGGTGACGTTCACCGGTGACGACTGCCGCGAAGGCCTGACTGCCGTGCTCTCGGTCAAGGTGCCGGATCCCAAGTTCTCGTCGCAGACCAAGGACAAGCTCGTTTCTTCGGAGGTCCGTCCCGTCGTCGAAAGCCTCGTCAATGAGGCCCTCGGCACCTGGCTTGAGGAACATCCGAGCGAGGCCAAGGTTCTCGTCGGCAAGGTTGTCGAAGCTGCCGCCGCACGCGAAGCCGCCCGCAAGGCGCGTGAGCTGACGCGCCGCAAGGGTGCGCTCGATATCGCTTCGCTGCCCGGCAAGCTGGCCGATTGCTCCGAGCGTGATCCGGCCAAGTCTGAAGTTTTCCTCGTCGAGGGTGACTCGGCAGGCGGTTCGGCCAAACAGGGGCGGTCGCGCGAAAATCAGGCGATCCTGCCGCTGCGCGGCAAGATTCTGAATGTCGAACGCGCTCGCTTCGACAAGATGCTGTCGAGTCAGGAAATCGGCACGCTGATTACCGCACTCGGCACCGGCATCGGCAAGGACGAATTCAACGTTGAAAAGCTGCGGTACCACAAGATCATCATCATGACGGATGCAGACGTCGATGGCGCCCACATTCGCACGCTGTTGCTCACATTCTTCTTCCGCCAGATGCCGGAGCTGATCGAACGCGGCCATCTCTATATCGCCCAGCCGCCGCTCTATAAGGTCTCGCGTGGCAAGTCGATACAGTACGTCAAGAATGAAAAGGCACTCGAAGACTATTTGATCGGTCAGGGTCTGGATGATGCCGCACTCAAGCTCGCCAGCGGCGAAGTTCGCGTTGGACAGGATTTGAACGAGGTTATTCACGACGCCCTGCGCTTGCGCGCACTGCTCGACAATCTGCATTCGCGTTACAATCGTGCGGTCGTCGAACAGGCAGCTATAGCCGGTGCGCTCAATGCCGAACTGGTCAGCAATGCCGAACGCGCTCAGGAATTGGCGATCGAAGTGGCCAGGCGGCTTGATATCATCGCCGAGGAAACCGAGCGCGGTTGGGAAGGCAGCCTCACCAGCGAGGGGGGTATCCGTCTGGAGCGCATGGTCCGCGGCGTCAAGGAAGTCATCGTGCTCGATATGGCGCTGATCGGCTCGCAGGATGCCCGTTTTATCGACCAGCTCACGCCGCGTATGAAGGAAATCTATCAGACTCCGCCGGCCCTCAGCCGACGGGACGGCGATCAGGAAATTTCCGGTCCACGCGCACTGCTCGATGCGGTTTTCGCCAGCGGCCGCAAAGGCCTGACGATGCAGCGTTACAAGGGTCTGGGCGAAATRAATGCCGAACAGCTGTGGGAAACGACGCTCGATCCGAACGTCCGCTCGCTGCTGCAGGTCAAGGTCAATGATGCGACCGATGCCGACGGTCTGTTTGCCCGCCTGATGGGTGATGAAGTCGAACCACGCCGCGAGTTCATCCAGGAAAACGCCCTGAGCGTTGCAAACCTCGATATCTGATCGGAAGCCGATCACAATAAGCCCCGCAGCCAACAGGCTCGCGGGGCTTTTTTGTTTTCGATCATCCGTTGCCGACGAAATGGCCGTTGGAG
>NZ_JBFUBG010000113.1:0-17301 GCF_056405875.1 Rhizobium sp. P1_E6
CTCGTACCCCGCGATATCGACGCATTCCTGGCAGCCGACTGGTCGATGGTCGAGGATGATTTCGTTGAGGAGGGCTTCATCGGCATCGACGGCCGCAGGCAGGTCAGCCCCGACAAGTGGCGCCTGGCATTCCCGGCCCTTTCGGCCTATCGCGACGAATGGCTGAAGCAGGCAAAGGACTTTGCCACGCAGAGCTTCGCCGAGGATACCCGTACGGCGATCTTCACCACCACGACGCTCGAGGATATCGAGATCGAGGGCGACATGGCGCTTGTCCGCAAGAAGTTCGATGGAGGCCTGACAAAGAGCGATGGCACCCGCGACGTCATGCAGTGGCAGACGCTCTATTATTGCAGGCTCCACGAGGGACGGTGGAAGATTTGCGGATTTACCGGCTACCTGCCGAACCCGATGGGTTGAAGCGGGGCCGACGAAACAAGGCCAACTCACTTGCGCATTTTTACGGCAGCACTGGCGACCGAAACCAATACGTTTTCCCCGATCTGCGTGGATCGCCGCGCCTTCGAGGCCTCTCTCTATGCGCCGCCCGGCGAGCATCCGGAAACGCCGACACTCTGCACCGCGCCGCTCACCGTCGGCCGTCGCGTCACCGCCGAAAAGGGCTGGCAGCTGATCGAGGGTACGGCGGCCTGGGCAGACCCTGCCGGTCTCGTCAACCGCGAGGCCTATGAAGGGCTGCGCGACGAAATCCTCGACCAGCTCCGTGCCGCAATGCCTGTCGATGCCGTGGTGATGGGCCTGCATGGGGCAATGGTGGCAGCGGGATACGAGGACACGGAAGGCGACCTGCTGACCCGCATGCGCGACATCGTCGGGCCTGATGTCCTGATCTGCGCCGAACTCGACCCGCATAGCCATCTCACCAKGAAACGCATCGAGGCGCTGAATTTCGCCGTCTATTTCAAGGAATTCCCGCATACGGATTTCGTCGATCGCGCCGAGGACCTCTGGCGCATCGCCGTCGATGCGCTGGAAGGCAGGGTCAAGCCCGTCAATTCGGTGTTCGATTGCCGGATGATCGATGTCTTTCCGACGTCGCGCGATCCAATGCGCTCCTTCGTCGACAAGATCATGCGGATCGAGAAGGAAGATCCGGAAGTCCTGTCGATCTCCGTCGTCCATGGTTTCATGGTCGGCGACGTGCCGGAGATGGGCACCAAGCTGCTTGTCGTCACCGACAACAATCCGCAAAAGGGTGCGGCTCTGGCACGCGAACTCGGCATGGCGCTCTTTTCCAAGCGCGGCACCTTCATGGTGCCGCAGATCGATGAGAAGGAAGCCGTATCCCGGGCGATGGCTGCGACAGCCTGGCCAGTCGTCATTGCCGATGTCTGGGATAATCCGGGCGGCGGTACCGCCGGGGACGCCACCGTCATTCTCGAGGAGCTTCTGGCCCGCGGCGTAACAAGTGCCGCAATCGGCACTATCTGGGATCCGATCGCCGTGCAGATCTGCTTTGCCGCAGGCGAAGGGGCCGAAATTCCGCTGCGCTTCGGCGCGAAATCGGCACCCGGGACAGGCAATCCTGTCGACGGCACGGTCAAGATCGTCAAGCTGGTGAAGAATGCCGAGATGCGGTTCGGTGAAAGCCTCGCGCCTTTCGGCGATGCGGCCCTTATCGTCTTGAACGGCATCGACATCATTCTCAATTCGACCCGGGCGCAGAGCTTCGATCCGAGTCTGTTTTCGGTGATGGGCATCGATCCGACCAGGCAGAAGATCCTGGTGATCAAATCGACCAACCACTTCTTCGCCTCCTTCTCGAAGATTGCCGCCGAAATCCTGTATTGTTCGGCAGGGACACCCTATCCGAACAATCCGGCGACGACCCAATATCGCCGGGCGCCGAAGACCATCTGGCCGATCGTGGCCGATCCTCATGGAACCGAACGCGGAGCCGCCTGAGATGCATGATACCCGGTTTGCCGTCGTCGCCAGGGTTGGGGACAGGATCGCGGATCTTTCGACGCCGCGCCCGATCATCGACGAAGACAGGCTGGCTGCCAACATATCAAGGGTTCAGTCCTACATGGACGAGCACGGGCTGAATTTCCGCCCGCATATCAAGACGCACAAGATACCGGCACTTGCCGCGGCGCAGGTCGCGGCCGGCGCCAAGGGCATCAACTGCCAGAAGGTGAGCGAAGCCGAGGTTTTTGCCGAAGCCGGTTTCGAGGACATCCTGATCACCTTCAATATTCTGGGGCCACAGAAGCTCGAGCGGCTCGCCGCCCTCAATGATCGCATTTCCGGCCTCAAGGTCGTCGCCGACAGCGACATCACGGTCGATGGTCTCTCCGCATATTTTTCCGGCCGCAAGCCGCTTACTGTTCTGGTCGAATGCGATACCGGCGGCGCACGCTGTGGCGTCCAGACGCCGGAGCAGGCGGTTTCGCTCGCGAGGCGGATCGCCGCCGCCGGCGGGTTGACATTCGGCGGTATTCTCACCTATCCGAAGCCGCAGTCTGCCGAGGCCGTCGAAGCCTTCATCCAGGCGACGTTGAAACAGCTGACCGCCGAGGGCATTGCCTGCTTGATCGTCAGCAATGGCGGCACGCCGAGCCTTTTTGATGCACATCTGGTCAGGTCGGCGACGGAGCATCGGGCCGGAACCTATATCTACAACGACCGCCAGATGATCCGGATGGGGCATTGCACGCAGGACGAATGTGCAATGCATGTCGTGGCGACCGTCGTATCGCGCCCGAATGCCGACCGCGCCGTCATCGATGCGGGCTCAAAGGCGCTCACCTCCGATCTTCAGGGCTTTGCCGATTTCGGCCTCGTCGTCGGCCATCCCGAGGCGAGGATTGCCAGCCTCTCGGAAGAGCACGGCGTCATCGACCTGTCGGCCTGCAGCGGTGACCGCCCGCAGATCGGCGAAAAGCTCTTCATCATTCCGAACCACACCTGCGTGGTTTCCAACCTGTTCGACACGATGGTCTTCCATCGCAACGGCGTCGTCACGCGCGTCGAGGATGTCGTCGCGCGCGGGCTCGTCTGGTAGCCATTTATCGGCCGTTCAGGCCGTTGCCGGCGCAAGTAGGTTCATGTCGATATCGGTCAGTTCGACCCGGCGTTCGAAAGCGATCCCCTTGTCGTCAAAGAGATGGCAATCGACGGCGTTGATGCCGACGGCTACCGGCGCGTCGGCGCGGATGCCGACACTGCCGGGCAGCATCGCGCAGAAATTTTCCGTTTCGCCGCCGAGCGCGGCGTAGGCCACCGTGTTTGCGCCAAGCCGCTCGATGACGCTCGGTGTGACCGTCAGCGAAATGTTGCCGGAACCGAGCTGGATATGTTCGGGCCGGATGCCGAGCGTCAGCGCCTTGCCGATCATGCCGTCGCGCGGTGTCACCGGAAGGGTCGCCGTCTGGCCGAGATATTCCACGGTCACGCCTGTTTCGCTTGCAGACGTGCAGGTGACGGGCAGGAAATTCATTTTCGGATTGCCGATGAAGCCGGCAACGAACTGGTTGGCCGGCTTGTGGTAAAGCTCGAGCGGTGCACCCGTCTGCGAAATATTGCCGACATCAAGCACGACGATGCGGTCGGCCATCGTCATGGCTTCAACCTGGTCATGGGTCACGTAGATCATCGTCGCTTTCAACTGCCGGTGCAGTTTGGCGAGTTCGATGCGCATGTCGGCGCGAAGCGCGGCATCGAGATTGGACAACGGTTCGTCAAACAGGAAAATCTTCGGCTCGCGAACGATGGCCCGGCCGATCGCCACGCGCTGGCGCTGTCCGCCGGACAGCATGCCGGGCTTCTGCTGCAGTCTGGTGTCGAGATGCAGGATGCGTGCGGCGTTTTCGACCTTGGCCCTCAGCCTTTCTTCCTCCATCTTCTCGACGCGCAGCGGGAAGGCGATATTCTCGAAAACGGTCATATGCGGATAGAGCGCATAGGACTGGAAGACCATGGCGATGCCGCGTTTGACGGGCGGCAGGTCGTTGACCCTCACACCATCGATGATGATGTCGCCTTTGGTCGTCGCATCGAGACCTGCGATCATGCGTAGGAGGGTAGACTTGCCGCATCCGGAAGGCCCGACGAAGACGACGAACTCGCCGTTCCGGACGTCGAGCTCGACGCCTTTGAGAACTTCGTAGTCGCCATAGAATTTTTGAACCTTACTGAGCTGAAGCTGTCCCAAAAATCTGTCTCCGGTCCCGGCCTGAACGAACATGAGGTGGTCGGTGAGGATCGCAGATCTTTGACCTGCGATCCTCGACGTCGGTTTACTTGAAGGCTTCGATCTCCCCGGCAGCCTTCTTCAGAGCGACCTCCGGTTCGGCTTTGCCGGTAACGACGGACTGGACCATCTCGATCATCGAGTTCTGGAAGCCCTTGTAGTCGGTGAAGAGCGGCTCGGGACCACCGAAGGCGATGCCGTCGATGAACGGCTTCCACGACGGGTCGGCCTTGACGAATTCGTCGACCTTGGCGGACGGACGCAGCGGGGTCAGGCCAGCACCGCCCTGGAGCTCGTATTCACCCTGAGGACCCGGCGAGGTGATGTACTTGGCGAATTCTGCCGCCTTTTCTTCGACGCCCGTGCCCTTGAATACTGCCAGGCTGTCGGTGATCAGCAGCGTGCCTTCACCCTTGGCCGAAGGGCCGAGCGGCAGCGGCGCGACGCCCCAGTTGATCTTGGTGTCCTTGAGGCGGGCAGCAGCGCCCGAACCTGCCTGTATCATGCCGACCTTGCCGTCGAGGAAGATGGCGCGGATTTCATTCTGTTCGTAGGCGGTTGCGCCTTCGACGGAGTAGGGCATGATGTCCTTGTAGGCCTGCAGGGCAGCCAGCACTTCCGGCCTGTCCATAACGATCTTGTCGCCATCGATGACCTTGCCGTTATTGGTGTAAACCCAATGCATGAACTGGTGCATGGTGTTGTCGAAAGTCTTGGCCGGAAGGCCGTAGCCTGCGATACCGGTCTTTTCCTTGATGGCCTTGGCATCGGCGATTTCTTCAGCCCAGGTCTTCGGCGGCGTTTCCGGGTCGAGCCCGGCCTGCTTGAAGAGATCCTTGTTCCAGTAGAGGGCCTTGGTCGAGAATGCGACCGGCACGCCCCACTGCGTATCGTTAAAGGTGACGGTATCGACGATGTTGGGATAATAGCTCTTCTTCTCTTCGTCGGTCATCGGCACCGGAACGATCAACTCGTTCTGGGCGAATTCCTTGAGCGTACGCGAGCCCACATAGGCCATGCCGACCGGCGTGCCTGCTGCAGCAAGCGTCGTCGCCTTGTCCTGGCACTGTTCCCAGCCGACAACTTCCGGCGTGACCTTCCAGCCGGGATTCTTGCCTTCCCATTCCTTGATGTACTTCTCATGGATGGGGTCGATCTTGTCGCCGCAATAGATCCAGCTGATTTCCTGGTCAGCGGCATGAGCAGTCATGGTACCGAGCGCGGTGGAACCGAGCAGGGCGAGGGCCATGAGCCCGGTCTTGAATTGGATTGTCACTTTTTAGCTCCCGTTTTCTCTGGTGGTTCTAGTTTTGTCTTACTGTTTCACCGCGCCAGCGGTCAGGCCGCTGACGAGATACCGTTGAAGGAAGAAAATCACGATCATCGCTGGCGCGATGCCAACGAAACTTGCCGCCATCAGCTCATTCCAAACGACTTCCTGACGACCGAAATAGGCGAAGAGCCCGACTGGCAGCGGCGCGAATTCGGTCTTGGAATTGAAGGTCAGAGCGTAGATGAACTGCTGGGCGTAGGATCCGATGAAGGTGGTGATCGCCACCACTGTAATGCCGGGCATGGCGATCGGCAGGATGACGCGCCGCAGCGTGTAGAAATGGCTGGCGCCGTCGACGAAGGCCGCTTCATCCAATTCCCTCGGAATACGCATCATATAGGTGCGCAGTAGCCAGATCGCCGAGGGGATCAGGAAGGCGATGCCGGGGACCATGATGGCGAAATAGGTATTCAACAGCCCGAACGAGCGCATCAGCCGGAAGAGCGGAATGAGCAACACGGCGCCCGAAAACATGTTGACAGCCAGGAACGCCCCAAGCAGCAGCCCGGCGCCTTTGAACTCGAAGCGCGCGAAGGCGTAGGAGGCCGGAACGACGAGGATCAGCACAGCGGTAGTGACGACGGTCGAGATGAAGAAGGAATTGAAAATATAGCGCCCAAAGCCCGGTACGCTGACCCACATCGTCCGGTAGGCCTCAAACGAGCCGTTTTCGGGAATGAACCGGTAGGGGGAGGAAAACAGCTGGCTCAGAGGCTTCAGTGAGACGAGAAACCCCTCGACGAAGGGGGCGAGAACGAAAGTGAGGAACACCAGGATACCGGCATAGATGCCGATGACTTCATACCATTTGTACCGATTGATCAGCAGATGGGGTGTCTTCATCGCTTGTCTCCGGAAGAAAGGCGGCTGGTAATGCGGAAATAGCAGACGCAGAAGATCGACAGGAAGATGCAGATCAGTACCGCGCGCGCTGCGCCTTCGCCATATTTGTTCGAACCGATCGCGGTGCGATAGGTATCGATGATCATCGTTGTGGTCTCGCCGCTCGGGCCGCCCCGTGTCAGGATCCAGATAATGTCGAAGGAGTTGAAGGTGGAGATCAGCGACAGCATCGACATGGTGATCATGGAGGGCACGATCAGCGGCAGAGTGATGCGGCGGAAACGATAGAAACGTCCGGCGCCATCCGTCCAGGCTGCCTCGTAGAGATCCTGCGGGATCGCCTGCATGGCGGCCAGCATATAGAGCGTGACCATCGGAACGCCGATCCATACATCGGTGATGATCGTTGCCCAGAAGGCAGTCGATCCTTCAGCAAGGAAGGCGACAGGGCCGGAGGCGAGGCCGAAACGCTGAAGCATGCCGGAAATCATCCCGAACTGGCCGTTATACATCCAGCCCCACATGAAGATGCCGATTGCCATCGGAACGATCCATGGCGGCATGGTCAGCACGCGAAAGAGCGCGCGGCCGGGCACTGCGGAGTTCAGCATCGTGGCGCCGAAGATGCCGATGATCATCTTGATCGAGACCGAGAAAAACGTCCAGATGAAGGTCCGGATGATGACCTCGGCGAAGGTCGAATTGAAGATCTTGCCGTAGTTGACCCAGCCCACCCAGTTGGTGGTCTTCTTCAGCGACGCGTCAGTGAACGACAGGATGAAGGTGTCGAGTAGCGGATAGGCGACGATCACCGTGACGTAGAGGACGGCCGGAAAAAGAAGGAGCCAGGCGAAGATGACCGTGCTGCGTTGAACACCCATCTTCTTGCCTCCTCAAGCCGCCCTTGCGTGGAGCGCCTCGTCGAAGCGGTCCCATATGGGACGCAGATCGACGACCGTCTTTTTCATCCTTGCCTCGTCCATGGCGAGGGCGAGAATGCCGGCCTCCAATGCGTTCAGGGTCGAGACCGGGAGTTCCGAGCCGGTGCGCACGCTTTGCAGAATATCGGCTGCCATCTGCTCGTCGGCGCCGTAATGCTGCGACAGCTCGGTCGCAGCATATTTGTTCTCGACGATCTTGTTGCCGGTCAGCTGCTCGTGGACGTCGAGATAACCGCGGACGAAGTCGCCCTCTGCCATGCCGCGCGAGCCCATGATGGCGAAGCGGCGGAACTGGTCGGGAACGTTCAGATTGGTGTGGAAATTCATGCCGACGCCATTGGCATATTCGACGATCGCCACCTGGTAGTCGATGATGTCGGCGTCGCTGTCGAAGACCTTGTCCGAGCCCATCCAACCGCTCGGCTTGCGGTGGAAGAGTTCCAGATCGTTGATGCCTTCGCGCGCCGGGTCGTTTGCGGGAATGAAGCTCTTGCGGCCGCCGAAGCTTGCGACGCGTTCGGGGCGGGCGCCGATCACGCCATTATAAAGGTCGAGGTCGTGGCAGCACTTTTCCAGCATGAAACTGCCGGAGTAACGCTCGTAGCGACGCCAGTCGCGCATGAAGAAGGCGCCGTGATAGGGTTCGATATGTTCGGAGGCTTCGATGGACACGATATGGCCAAGCTTGCCTTCGGCCTGGACGGCGCGCAGATCCTTGTAAAGGGGAGAGTAGCGCAGCACGAGGCCGACCATCAGCCGCTCATGGCCGAACTTTGCCATCAGATGGGCAAGTTCGATGCTCTCGGCAATCGTCGTCACGATCGGCTTTTCGCAGAAGACCTTGAGGCCAGCCTCCAGACCGAGACGGATATGATCGAGATGCAAATGGTTGGGAGAGCCGATCATCAGGAGATCAAGCTTTTCGGAGCCGAGAAGCTCTTGCGGCGAACCATAGGCCCTGCCGACAGAGACGCCCTTTTCCGTCAGTTCGGGAAGCCCCGCGGGATCCGGATCGACATAACCGACGATCTCGAAGCTGCTGTCGATAGCCTTGAAGACATAGCCAAGATAGCCAAGCCGGAATCCCAGCCCTATGATTCCCACTTTCATGCTAGTGATGTTCCCAGTTTCGTAATTTATTTTCTTCAAGTTGGGACAAAAATCAGAGCCCGTCAACCGAAAACGGGGCTGAATGCGAGTTGATGAAATTGATTTTCATCGGCCGCGATATTTGCCCGGCTCGAACCGATCGTGCCGCCGCCTTTCGTACCGCCACTCGATAACCCGCCCGGGCCCGATCTCGTACCCGAGCCTGGCCTCCCGAACCCGACCGGACGATGCTTCCAGGTCTCACAGCCGGACGTCGGCTCGCTGTCCGCGGCTGACCTTGGCGCCTCGCAAGGGCGAAACCCGCCGTGAGGGCTAGACCAGGCGAAGCATTTCACTGCGAACGAGGGCCTGCTTCGTCGTCGGGGCTCTTCAATGCGTATTCAACAGTGTAAACGCGAACGCGGGGGCGGCTTTTATCAGTCTTCTCCCCGAATTTGAGTTTCTCGGTGATCACCGGAACCACCTCCTCGCCTCGTCCTTTGTCAATGAGCGAGGCTGCAACATCGCCATCGATGATAGCGGGTGGGGCTTGCAGTTCGTCCAGAAAGTCTTGGGAATCGCTCCAGCCTTCGGAACGCCAGGTTTCGATGCGTTGATCCAGATCGACAGCTCCCGCGTCATCGAGGATGTTGAACGCCAGGTCGTGACGGTCAGGCGACAGGCCGGATATCGCGAGCAGATGGCCGCCTCGCCGAATGCCCTCCCTGTAAGCCGCATGGTCAGCTTGCGGGAACAGGAAATTTTCGAGTTTGTCCCAAAGGCTGTTTTGATCGTCCGGCTTTTTTGTCGGGGCCTGCACATCTGTGATCAGGCTGATGCTCCCTCGTGGAATGCCAGCCGCCTTCAGCCGTTCGGCGGCCTCTTCAGCCGCGCCTCGATCATCAAAGAGCGATGTCAAAGATAGGAAATGGCTTGCGCCTTTGTCAACGTCGCCTTGTGTCATCGTTTTCCACTCCATTGTCTCTTGCGTTAGCAGGAATTCCTGGCAGGGCCTACGGTTCCCGATCATGGCTTCTTCGATCGGCCGCGGCCGAGAGGTCTTGGCAAGGATCGGCTCGTTGTTCAGGGAACCTCTACCAATGACCCCGCGTTACCCTGTCCCATCCTTGGGTTTCCCAGACGTCGAGGTTATCGATGGCAAAAGCCAAATCGGAAAAGCAAGCTCGGGCGGTTCCCCTGGCCCATGGTGCTGCAGAACTCCCCGCTGTCATCATTGATGAATACAGCAGCAAATTGCGTGGCAAGAACGGCTTTCTCGGTGACGACGCCAATAAAACGACCTTCTCCCTGAAAGTCGACGAGCTCCGGAAACTTCTGCCTGCACACGGGAAGGATCCGCTTAATAAGACGCCGGCGAAAGATATCTCCAGAAAGAAAATCAACGCGCTGCTGCGCGGTGATGATGTCGAGGCAGCAGCCGTCATCATGGGCGCAATCGAAGGCTTCGCTCAGGATTTTGCAGGCGTGATCGGGAAATTTCTCAAAACGCGCATCTGGTTGAAAACCGAGAAAATTGTCATCGGCGGCGGGTTCAGGCAGGGGCGTGCCGGCGAGCTGGCGATCGCCAGGACACAGCTCCTGCTCACAGCTGCTGGTCTGGATGTCAAGCTGCTACCGATCGTCCATCATCCCGACGAAGCCGGATTGATAGGCGCAGTCCATCTCATGCCAGACTGGATGCTCAATGGCCATGAAGCAATCTTGGCCGTCGATATCGGTGGCACCAACGTGCGAGCGGGCATCGTCGAGTTCGGCAAGGGGAAAAGCCTGAACCTTGACGAGACACGTGTCGTGGAGTCGATTCTCTGGCGCCACGCAGACGATGAGCCAAGCCGTACCGCAACCATCTCCAGGCTTGCCTCCATGCTCGACGAACTCATAGGAAAGGCGAAGTCGGCTCGTCTAGGGCTAGCGCCGCTGATCGGTATCGGCTGTCCCGGAGTTGTCGAAGCCGACGGATCAATCATTCGGGGAGGCCAGAATTTGCCGAGTGGAAATTGGGAAAGCGATCATTTCAACCTTCCCTTTGAGCTCAAAAAGGCAATACCGCACATCGGCGGCCATGACACTTTCATAATGATGCATAATGACGCCGTCTTGCAGGGACTTTCTCAGCTGCCCCAAGTGAAAGACGTTTCGCGATGGGCGGTGCTCACGATTGGCACCGGCCTCGGAAACGCCCACTTCACGAACCGGGTCGTTAAAGAGAAATAGTGCGAACGGCGCGTGCTCGCGGAGCCTTCAGCGCGTCGAAGCTGGTGTCCCCGGTAGTCATATTGTCTCCGGCATTGTCGACCCTGGAAATGACGTGCCAAAGGTTCATCAAGGGCACCATCCCCAAAGACGCTTGAGTGAGGTTACGGTAAAGGTCCCATTGTCATACCAAGCACCAATATTGGTGGGCGCTTGCGGTTTCCGCCTAGAGCTATAAGCGTTATCGTGCGGCGAACCAGAGCCTCCAACAGTTTCTATTCACGTCGTCATATCCTGCGAAAATCATGGAAATTCGGATGAACCCAAAGCGTCGGAATTTGTTCGCGCTGCTTGGAAGCGCGCTTTTTGCGTGGCCGGCGTTGTCTGCTGGCTTCGGCAAAAATCCAGCCACCGCACCCACCCGGTCTACGGTGATGCCTCGTCATGTGATCTGCTTTCTCGGTGACAAGAATGGCCTTGCGTCGCTGAGAAAAACCGCTGAAACGGCCATCAGCCAATTCGCTGAGGGTTTTTCGATCGATGAAAGCTATTCCGTGGACAACGCGGACGATCGCATGAAACAATCCTTCGCCGTCTGCTGGGATCGCGTGGCAGAGAACGCTTTTAACGAGGCGGATGAAAGAGCCGTCTCAGAGCATGGGTCAGTCTTGTATGTTCTGGGGCCGCATGTGGTGGCGGAAGAGACCGTTGCGATATCTGCTATTGCATTGCGCTTCGTGCAATTCATGCTGGATGGTGGTGCGCTTGCCGCCAAGGGTGAGAGTGCCGGGGTTGCACACGGGATAGATCGATGGAAGGAACTCGCCGATCAAGCTCACGAAGCAACGATATCGAACGATACCCTGGCGCTTGCATGGACCTGTCGCCTCGCTTTCGCCCGCCGTCCCATTGGTGATCCGACTGCCGGTGAAAGCATGGAAACCGTTGGTTTTYACCTGGTCGGCTTGCCCGATGTGATAATAGACGATGTGAAACTCCCTAACCCCAAAATATATACAAACGGCGATCAGATCGAAATTGCCGACTTCATCGATGCCATTGCCACCAAGATGACTGAAAATGGCGTCCTGGAGACCATTGCACGCGACAAATACAGCTTGTCTGACGATGGGAGGTATGGCGAGGATAGTTTTAAGTTCAATCCTTTCGGGATCGTAACGATTAAAACTGTCCCATTGTAGAGCATGTCGTAGCGGCCCTTTGCGGACGAGTGATTGATCCGTGATATGACGCAGGCGAGTACCCAATCATCGGGCGACAAGCGACAACCATATCCTGACCTGTTCCAGCGTCCGTCTTTCCTGGTCTGCCTCCATCACGAATGGTGCCTCGATGCGTGTCTCCTTGGCATGGCTGGCCAGGACCACGGGGCTCGAACCGACGCCGTAGCCGCCGTGGGTGATGAACGGACGCAGGGTCTTGCCGGACAGATCGTGTGTCCTGAGGAAGGAGCGGATGGCGGACGGGGCTGTCTCGCCCCAGATCGGAAAGCCGAGATATACCGTATCGTAATCCCGGATATTCCGCACCTTATCGAGAAGGGGCGGCTCGACGCCGTTGTCGCGCTCCTTGCGCGCTTGCTCGACCGTCTCTTCGTAGTCGTCGGGATACGGACGGGCCGTCCGAATCTCGAACAGATCCGCATCTAGATCCCGACTGAGCGTGCCGGCGATTACCCGCGTGTTTCCCGAGCGAGTGAAATAGGCCACAAGGATTTTGGACGGCGCTATCCGAACGTCGTCCGTTTTGGTTTCCACAGCCGACGCCGCGCTGGCGACAGACAGCAACGCGGGTGCGAACAGCACGGCACGCCGGGACAGGTCATTGTTCATCATGGACCTCACGTTCGAGACATTGTCGGCTGCCGAACGCATGCTCCGGCAGCCGATGGTTGGCGTTCGCTACGACTTGGCTGGCGCTTCAACGCCGGAATATTGCAACACTGCGTCCGGCAGCCGTGCGCCTTTCACCTCGATCGCCGACACTGCGGCGTTCAGCTCTGCGATTTCGGAGCCTGAGAAGGTGACGGCCGCGGCACCGATGTTTTCCAGCATATGCGGCATCTGCGTGCTTCCCGGGATCGGCACGATCCAGGGCTTCTGGGCCATCAGCCATGCGAGGGCGATCTGCGCCGGGGTGGCCTGCTTGCGTTCCGCCCAGCCGCGCACGAGTTCGACGAGCTTGAGATTATGGGGCAGGTTTTCGGGAGAGAACCGCGACTCCACGGCCCGGATGTCGCCCTCGGCGAAACGCGTGCGCCGGTCGATCGCTCCAGTCAGGAAACCGACCCCAAGCGGGCTCCAGGGAACAAAGCCGATGCCGAGTTCCTCGCAAAGCGACAGCACCTTCTCCTCAGGTCCGTGCCAGAGCATCGAGTATTCGCTCTGCACGGCGGTGACCGGGAGCGCGGCGTGGGCACGGCGCAGTGTCGCAAGCCCCATTTCCGAAAGACCCCAGTGCAGCACCTTGCCCTGGTCCATCAGTTCCTTCAGAGCACCCGCAACATCTTCGATAGGTACCTCCGGGTCGACGCGGTGCTGGTAAAGGAGATCGATGCGGTCGGTCCTGAGGCGCTTGAGCATGCCTTCGACGGCGAGCTTGATGTGGTCCGGTCGACTGTTGAGGCCCGGCCGACGCTCGCCGGTTTCAAGATCGATGTTCCATCCGAATTTCGAGGTGATCGCCACCTTGTCGCGGAACGGCGTGACGCCCTCGCCCAGTATCCGCTCGACTTCGTGCGGGCCGTAGGCCTCCGCGGCGTCGTAGAAGGTGACGCCGTTATCGAAGGCCGTGCGGATGATGTTGATCATCTCCGGACGGCTCGGAACGGTGGTCTGATATGTCCGGCTCATGTTCTGAACCCCGATGCCGACGGCGGAGACTTCCAACGTCCCGAGTTTTCGCGAGGGCATCGCATGCGGCCGGCCAGTGGTGGTCGCCGACGATGCGGCGTTGGCGGACGTCTGCGCATTTGCGACGCTCACATGCGGAACTGCCGCGAGCACTCCGGCCGTCATCAGAAGGCCACGGCGACTGAGTTTGAACTTCGGTCTCTCTTCCATTTTCCAGTCTCCTTGTTCGAAATCGGCAAAATTCTTCCACCGCGGGCGACAGCTGTCGCCCGGCGATGATTTTAGAACCGTATGCTCTGTGGGCTGCCGCCGGTCAGAGGCCCGTCATCTTCAAGGCCGCCTCAGGAAGGCGCTCCCCCTTGATCTCGATCTTCGACGCCATGACGTCGATTTCAGCGAGGTCCGCCGCCGTCAACTCCAGGTCGGCAGCTCCGAGGTTTTCCTCCACGCGGTGGAGCTTGGTGGTCCCGGGGATCGGGACGATCCAGGGCTTCTGCGCCAAGAGCCATGCGAGCGCGACCTGAGCCGGCGTCGCTCCCTTTCGCTCGGCCACGTTTTTGACGACGTCGACAAGGGCCATGTTCGCCTTACGGGCTTCCGAGGAGAAGCGCGGAACGTGGTTGCGGAAGTCCGTCTCGTCGAACTTGGTGTTCTCGTCGATCTTGCCAGTGAGGAAACCCGCGCCGAGCGGACTGAACGGCACGAAGCCGATCCCCAGTTCCTCCACGGTGGGAAGCATCTCGGCTTCGGCTCCGCGGTAGAATAGCGAATACTCGTTCTGGACCGCCGCCACCGGGTGGATGGCGTGGGCGCGCCTTAGCGTCGCGACACCGGGTTCGGACAGTCCGTAGTGCCTGAGCTTGCCTTCGGCGATCAGTTCCTTGAGCACGCCCGCGACGTCTTCGATCGGGACGGCCGGGTCGACGCGGTGCTGGTAGAAGATGTCGATGACGTCGGTCCTCAGACGGCGCAGCGAGTTCTCGGCGACGAGACGGATGTGTTCGGGACGGCTGTTCGTGCCGCCCGTCCGCGCGCCCGTCTTCTGGTCGATGTTGAAGCCGAACTTGGTGCCGATCACCACATGATCGCGGATCGGCTGCAGGGCCTCGCCCACCAGTTCCTCGTTCGCGAACGGCCCGTAAGCTTCGGCGGTGTCGAAGAACGTCACGCCGCGATCGAAGGCGGCGCGGATCAGTTTGATCATCTCCTGCTTGTCCGCGGGCGGGCCGTAGGCCGAGCTCATGCTCATGCAGCCCAGCCCGAGCGCCGAGACTGCGAGGCCGCCGATAGTTCTGGTTTTCATCGTCTTGCTCCTTCGATTGCCCCGCCTCCATGTGGCGAGGCTGTGATTGTCTGAATAGGGACGGATATGCGCATGACTTGATAAGCACGGCGAATGAGCTTCATCCTCCGCAGCCTCAAGCCGTCCTCGCACTAATCGCGGCAGAGCGGGGAGGCCCCCGCATGATGAAAGCAAGGACAAGCACCAGCGTGATCGCGATGAACGCCGTGCCCGCCTCCAACGCCATCGCAGCGCGGTGGGCGAGAAGGGCGGTCCCGGAAAGCCCATCCGTGCCGACGACGGAGAAGGCCACGAGAGCGCCCAGACCCAGGGAGCTCCCAAGTTGATGGGCGACATTGACGACACCGGACGCGGCTCCGGCCTTGTCGGGCGGGACCCGTGCGATGCCAGACGCGGTCAGCGGTCCGAGTGCGCCGCCCTGTCCAGCACCGATCAGCATCATGGGGACGATCAACGCAGCGACGGACGAACCCTCGATGGCGAAGCTGAGCCACCCCATTCCGACCAGTCCGCAGCCAATGCTCGCCGTCAGGACCCGTGCCGAACCGAACCTGCCGATCAGGGCAGGGGCGGCCATGGCGGCGAGGAAGTTCACGACGGTCGTCGGCAGGAAAGCCACTCCCGCCGCCGCCGGGCTGAGCCCCATGACGCTTTGAAGGAACTGCGCGACGAAGAAATAGAAGCCGACATTCGCTCCGAGGAAGAGCGCCCGTCCCGCATAGGCGGCTGCCCGTTCCCGGTCGGCAAAGAGCTTGAGCGGCATGATCGGCTGGGAGGCCTGGGATTCGATGACGGCGAACAGCGCGAGCATGACGACGCCGAATACGACGGCTGTGATCGTGGGGATGTCCGCCCATCCGGTCGAAGCGGACCGGATCACGCCGTAGACGAGGGAGATCATGCCGACGGTCGACGCCGCCGCTCCAGCCAGATCGAAGCGGGCGGTGGCCCGCTCGGTTTCACTGATATAGAGCAGGGCGGCGACGATCATTCCAAGGCCGATCGGCAGGTTGACGAAAAACCCGACGCGCCAAGAAAGCCAGTCCGCAAGCAATCCCCCACGACCAGTCCGAGGGCAGCCGAGACGCCCGCCGCGGCAGCGTAGTACGATACGGCTCTTGTGCGTTCCGGCCCGGGTTCGAAATTCGTCTGGAGCAGCGCGAGCGTCGAAGGTGCGAGGATTGCCGACCCAAGCCCCTGAACGCCGCGTGCGGCGATCATCACCGCCGGAGTCTGCGCGATGCCGATGACGAGCGACGCTAGCGAGAACACCGCGAGACCGACCAGCAGCATCCGCCGCCGACCGACGATGTCGCCCGCCCGTGCGCCGAGAAGCAGAAAACCACCGAACGCGAGCGTGTAGGCGGTCGACACCCAAGACAGTCCGGTGTCGGTGAATGCGAGCTCGGAATGGATTTTCGGAAGGCCGGTGAGCACGATCGAGATGTCGAGAACGATCATGACGTAGCTCACGAGGATGATGGCGAGGATGGCGGTTTTGCTGGAGCCGCTCTGTGTCCCGGAATGGTTTGTCATGCTGGGTTCCGATGATACGGCGGCAGTCGACCGCCTGTTTTCATTGATCCGGAATCTAGCGCTCGCGCCTGGATTAGATTAGCAGCTATAATCGGCATGAACCTATTAGTGGAGCTTATGAATGGCGCATGAGAATTTCAACGACCTCGTTGCCTTCCTCACGGTTGCTCGGGAGCAGAGCTTCACCAAGGCGGCGGCCAAGCTCGGCGTCTCCCAGTCGGCGCTGAGCCAGACCGTCCGCGCTCTCGAGGGGCGTCTGGGCATAAGGCTTCTCACAAGGACGACACGCAGCGTGTCCCCGACCGAGGCCGGGGAACGGCTCCTCCAGACGGTCGGCCCGCGTTTCGAGGAAATCGAACTGGAACTGAGCGCGCTTAGTGAGCTGAAGGACAGGCCCTCGGGCAACATCCGCATCACCGCGGGGGAACATCCGGCCGTCTTGGTCCTCGCGCCTGCGATCCGCCAGTTGGCCGTCGACTATCCAGAGATCAACGTCGAGGTGATCGTCGACTACGGTTTGACCGATATCGTTGCGGAGCGCTACGACGCAGGCATCCGGCTTGGCGAGCAGGTGGCCAAGGACATGATCGCGGTGCGGGTGAGCGGCGACATGCGCATGGCAGTTGTGGGCACGCCCGGATACTTCGAGCGGCGTGGACGCCCGGAGACGCCTCAGGACCTGACCGGGCACAACTGCATCAACATGCGTCTTCCGACGAGGGGCGGCATATTCCCATGGGAATTCGAGCGTGACGGCAGGGAGATCAAGGTGCGCGTGGACGGACAGCTCGTCTTCAACAACCTGGCAATGCGCCTGGATGCTGTGCTGTCCGGCCTAGGTCTCGCATACCTTCCGGAGGACCAGGTTGCCTCCCACGTGGCGGAAGGACGACTTGAGCGGGTTCTGGACGCGTGGTGCGAGCCGTTTCCCGGTTACCATCTCTACTAGCCAA
>NZ_JBFUBG010000114.1:0-16738 GCF_056405875.1 Rhizobium sp. P1_E6
CCTACGGCCCGGTCTCGGTGTTGCCGACGCCCTCCTATTTCTACGGCCTCCGGGATGGCGACGAACTCTTTGCCGATATCGAAAAAGGCAAGACGCTCGTCATCGTCAATCAGGCGATGAGCCAGACAGACAGCCAGGGCATGGTCACCGTCTTCTTCGAGCTCAACGGCCAACCGCGCCGCATCAAGGTGCCGGACCGGGCGCATGGTGCGTCGGGCGCCGCTATCAGGCGCAAGGCGGAAGCCGGCAGTGCGGTTCATGTCGGTGCGCCGATGCCAGGCGTCATCTCGCGCGTCTTCGTCGCAGCTGGACAGACGGTCAACGCCGGCGACGTGCTTGTTTCCATTGAGGCGATGAAGATGGAAACGGCGCTGCATGCGGAAAAGGACGGCACGATCTCGGAAGTCTTGGTCAAGGCCGGCGACCAGATCGACGCCAAGGATCTGCTTGTCGTCTATGCCGGATAAGAAATGGACGGACGATCGTTTCCGACATCACCCGATTGTGTGCGATCGTGTCGTTAAAGAGCTGATTTTTCTATGAGTTAGCAGCCTTCTCACCTTGCCGGGTGAGGAGGCTTTCTCATAGACTCAGCTCCCATCATCGCCCCCAAGACCAATCAGGGATCATCTCATGAGCAAATTGAAGATTGCCGTCGTCGTCGGCAGCACGCGTATTGGCCGTTTCGCCGAACATCCGGCCAAGTGGATCGCCGAGCTCGTCGGCCAGCGTTCCGATCTCGAGGTCGAAGTTCTCGATCTTCTCGACTACCCGATGCATTTCTTCGGCGAAGCGCGCGCCACCACGGCGGAAAGCGAAACCRCCGAGCGCTGGAAGAAGAAGCTGCGCGAATTCGACGGCTTCATATTCACGGTCGCCGAATATAACCATGCTCCGACGGCTGTTCTGAAGAACGCGATCGATCTCGGCGATTTCATCCAGAAGCCGGTCGGCTTCGTCGGTTACGGTGGCGTCGGCGGCGCACGCGCCGTCGAGCAACTTCGTCTGGTCTTCGTCGAAATGAGTGCAGCTTCTGTCAGGACGGGGGTTCACATCGCGTTCAGCGAATATCTTGCCGTCCTGAAGGAAGGCAAAAGCCTCGGCGATTATGCCCATCTGAATGAAGCCGCCAAGAACCTGCTCGATCAGCTGACCTGGTGGGGCAATGCGCTGAAGGCAGCACGTGCCGTCGTCACAGCCGCCTGATCGCAGTTTCAGCAATGCCGGGATCTCGCATCCCGGCATTGCCTCAGATATCGTAGGTGTGGGCGGCGTTGATGGTGGAGATGAAGCGCTTGGTGCGTTCCTTCTCCGGCGTATTGAAGATCGCCCTGGCACTGCCCGTTTCCACCACGCTGCCGGCCTCCAGAAAGACCACGTCATTGGCGATCTTCGAGGCGAGGCGGAGATCATGGGTCGCCATGACCATGGTCGTGCCTTCGCGGGCAAGCTGGCCCAGCACGTCGACCACTTCCGCTGAAAGTTCGGGATCGAGCGCCGAGGTCGGTTCGTCGCAGAGCAGGACGCGCGGCGAAGGCGCCAGGGCGCGGGCGATCGCCACACGCTGCTGCTGACCGCCCGAAAGAGTCGAGGGCCAGGCATCGGTCTTGTGCGCCATGCCGACCTTCGTCAGCAGCTCCATGGCGTGTTCGCGGGCCTTCGCCTTCGGCCATTTCAGGACCGTGACCAGACCTTCCATGACATTTTCGATCGCCGTCTGATGCGGGAAAAGCTGAAAGTTCTGGAAGACCATGCCGGTCTGCCGGCGGATCTTCTGGATTGCCTGCCAGCCGACACGCTTGCCGGGGGAGAAAGAGAGCGTTTCCTCGCCGAGGCGGATGGTGCCCGCGCTCGGGATTTCCAGGAGGTTGATGCAGCGAAGCAGCGTGCTCTTGCCGCCGCCGGACGGGCCGACGAGAGCCGTGACGCTGCCTTCTGGAATGCGGATGCTGATGTCCTTCAGGATGATTGCGTCGCCGAAGCGCTTTTCGATCTTGGAAAGCTCGATCATGCATTTGCCTCCAGCATGCCGCCGTAGCGCGCGAAACGGCGTTCCAACCTCTGCTGCAGCGTCGAAAGCACGGAACTCAAGGCGAGATAGATCAGCGCCGCTTCGATATAGAGGATCAGCGGCTCGTAGGTGGTCGCGACGATGCGCTGGGCGGCCTGAAAAAGCTCAGGCACTGTGATGGCAGCTGCAAGCGAGGTATCCTTGACCAGCGAAATGAAAGTGTTCGACAGCGGCGGCACTGCAACGCGGGCGGCCTGCGGCAGGATGGTGCGGCTCATGGCCTGGCGCCAGTTCATGCCGATCGAATAGGCCGCTTCCCACTGGCCCTTGGGCACGGAGGAGATGACGGCGCGGATGATCTCGGAGCTGTAGGCGCCGATATTCAGCGTGAAGCCGATCAGGGCCGCCGGAAAGGCATCGAGCAGGATGCCGATGCTCGGCAGGCCATAGAAGATCACGAAAAGCTGGACGAGCAGCGGCGTGCCGCGGATGACCCAGACATAGAAGCGGGCGATGGCCGCAACAGGTCCCGGCCCGAACAGACGCCCAATCGCCGTGATCAGCCCCAGAATCAGGCCGAAGGCGAAGGAAAGCAGCGTGAGGGGGATGGTGAAGATCAGCCCCGCCCAGAGGAGCGAGGGGAGCGATTCCGCCATCAGTTGGAGCCAGTGCGGCAAGGGCGTCTCCTCAAGAAAAGACGCGTCCGGCGAGGGTCCGCCGAACGCTTTTTCATGCAGCTATAAAGGATATGGCGGCGGCGCGAAACCGCCGGTATCGGGACTTACTTCGAAACGTCCTGGCCGAAGTATTTGTCGGCGATCTTCTTGTAGGTGCCGTCAGCCTTGATGTCGGCGAGCGCCTTGTTGATCCCTTCGAGCAGTTCCGGCTCGCCCTTGCGGATGATGATGCCGGAGTAATCGGCATTTTCCTGCTGGGCGACGATCTTTACCGGAGCGTCCGGCTTGTGCTTCTTGAAGTCGAGGAAGGACAGGCTGTCGTTGATCGTGGCATCGGCACGCTTGGTCAGGACGAGCTGGATCGACTGGTCGAAGCCGTCGGTCCCAACCAGTTCGGCGCCCGCTTCCGTGGCGATCTTGCCGAAGTTGCTGGTCAGCGACTGAGCGGACTTCTTGCCCTTGAGATCGGCGAAGGACTTGATGCTGTCGTCGCCGTCACGAACGATCAGAACTGCCTTCGAAGCGATATAGGGCTCGGAGAAGTCGTACTTCTGCTTGCGGGCGTCGGTGATGCCGACCTGGTTGATGACGGTGTCGTAGCGTTTGGCGTCGAGGCCGGCGATAAGGCCGTCCCACTTGCCTTCGACGAACTCGGCCTTCACGCCGAGCTTGGCTGCGACTGCTTCGCCGATCTCGACGTCGAAGCCGACGAGCTTGCCGCTTTCGTCATGATAGGTGAACGGGGCGTAGGTGCCTTCCGTGCCGATCTTGAAGACGCCGGCAGACTTGATGGCGMTGAGGTTTTCGCCGGCATGAGCAGGCAGCAGGGCTGCGGCCTGAATGAGCGCGGCGGCGGCGACGGTTTTCAACCAGTTCATTGTTTTATCCATCCTTGGGAAGATCGTGTTCGGATGGCCGATACATCGCAGAAAATTACCGTTACGGAAGCGTAGAAAACTGCAAATAAAAGCGGCAACTGCGAATATTTTTCTCAAGCCGCCCTTCTAGTCCATAAATCGGCAGAAACCGGTATCAGGCCGTGGCGCGGTGGCGCAATTTTTCGCTGACGATGATGATGAAGCCGGCGCCGAGGATCATGACCGCGCCGACCACGACATTGTGCGTGGGTATATCGGCCCAGATCACGTAGCCGAGGATGAAGGCCCATACCAGCGACGTATATTCGAACGGTGCGAGCACCGAGACGGGGGCCTGGCGCATACCTTCGAAGAGGGCGAATTGCGCGCAGCCGGCGACGACGCCGGTACCGATAAGCAGGCCAAGTTGCGTGAGGGTCGGGGTCTGCCAGGTATAGATGACGGCGATACCGGTCATGATGAGGAAGAAGACGTTCGAAACGGCAAGCTGAATGATGGTCTTCTCATGCAGCGAGGTTTTGCGCAGCAGAACCATGGCCGAAGCCCAGAGCACGGCTGCCTGCAGCGCCAGATAGACCGGCCAGGAGATCGCGAGCCCGACCGGATTGCAGGCGATGAGCACGCCAACGAAGCCGACGCCGACGGCAAGCCAGCGGGCGGGCGTGACCTCTTCCTTGAGAATGAACCAGGCCAACACGGTGCCGACGACGGGGGCTGCGTAATAGAGTGTTGTAACCTCGGCGAGTGGCAGGCGGCTTGCGGCGGTATAGTAGGAGAGCCAGGCGCAGAGCAGAAGGATGCTTCGGGCGATCATCGGCTTGATGATCGGCGAGGTGACAGCCTGATGGACGAGATTGCCGCGGCCATAGGCGAGGCAGCCGACGAGGATAGTGAAACTGCGGAAAAACAGGATCTGCCAAACGGGGATCGTTGATGTCAAAACCTTGACGATCGCGTCATGGAAGGTGAACGCCATATAGGCTGATGTCGTGAGCACGATGCCCAAGCTGACGGAGTTTTTCACGGGAGTGCACCAGAGGCGGGAGATGCTGGCAGGAATCAGGAATGTCTGATCGATATTCGCGCCCTCCGAACCGGTCAATAGGCCAGATTTCGCCTTGCTGCTGGAGCTTTGTTTCATGACGTCAGAAAACGTGTGACCGTGCATATTGCCTGCACGATTATCAGCGTTTATGCATGATTGCAGATTTTRATAGATTAATCCGGTAGGAACATGCAGGATTTCCTGTTGCGAGAACGTCAGAGTGTGATTTCCGAGCGGCTCAAGACGCATGGTCGTGTGTTGGCAACGGAACTCGCACTCGAATTTGGAGTGTCTGAAGATACGGTGCGGCGTGACCTGCGCGAGATGGCTGCAGCAGGGCTCTGCGAGCGGGTCTATGGCGGGGCATTGCCGGTTTCGCCGGCACGCGGAAACCTGACCCAGCGCATGAGCTTTGCTGCCGACCGGAAGCAGGCGCTGGCGCGCGCCGCTGCAGGCGAAATTGCCCCGGGCACGATGGTTTTCTTCGATGCCGGCAGTACCAATCTGGCAATTGCCAAGGCATTGCCGGCTGACTTTCCACTGACGGCAGCAACGAATGCGCCGGCGATCGCTGCGGCGCTGATCGAAAAACCTGAAGTCAACCTCATCCTGATCGGCGGTTTGGTCGACCGCCAGACCGGCGGCTCGCTCGGTGCCAAGGCCCTGCGCGACATGGAGCAGCTTTCGCCCGACCTCTGCATTCTGGGTGCCTGCGGCGTCGATCTCGAGGCGGGGCTGACAACGTTCGGCTTTGAGGACGCGGAGTTCAAGCGGTTCGCCACGTCAAGAAGCAAGCGGGTGATGGTGGCAGCGACATCGGAAAAATTCGGTACAGCAGCGCCGCACAGCGTTTTGCCCATCGCCCATTGCGAATGCCTTGTCGCGGAGCACGACGCGGATGCTGTCATGCTTGGGGAATACCGAGCACGCGGATGCCGAACGATTATTGCGGACAAGACGGCCTGAGGCTGTCGGCGCCAGGAATGGGGCCAGTAACGGGAATTGGGCGGCAAGCCCGATGAGAGGAAAGACAGGGAAATGGACAATAATGTGAGCGCAGCACCGGGGGTACGGAGCGGCTTCATCACCAGGAGCAGGGCGGCGGTTTCGCTGCTCTTTCTCATGAATGGTTTCGTCGTCGGCTGCTGGGCGCCGAAGATTCCCGATTTTGCCGAACGGCTTGGGCTTACCAAGTTCGAACTCGGACTGATGATCCTCGTCTTCGGTTTCGGCTCACTGGTCATGATGCCAATCGCCGGCGCGCAGATCGCCAAGCATGGTTCACGTGTTGTCGTGCGGGTGCTCGCCGTCTGTTTGCTGCCAATGCTTCTGGCGCTGACGCTGGCTCCCAACGTCATCACAGGGGCGATCTCGCTCTTTCTGTTCGGCGGTTTCATGGGCGCGATGGACGTGGCAATGAACGCTAATGCCGTGGCGGTGGAAAAATCCATGCGCCGCGCGATCATGTCGTCCTGCCACGCTTTCTGGAGCCTTGGCGGGTTGCTTGGCTCTGGCCTCGGCGGCCTGGTGATCTCCAAGCTCGGCATTCTCGGCCACGCGGAACTGGCAACCGTGCTTGCCGCTATTCTCCTTGCCGCCGCTTGGCCGATGGTGCTTGCCGATCCGCCGCATCCCGATGCCAAGAAGGAGAAGACGAAGTTGCCGATGGTGCCGCTGCCGTGGCTGCTCGGTCTTATGGCGCTGTTCTGCATGGTGCCGGAGGGAGCGATCCTCGACTGGGGTGCGCTTTATCTCAGGCAGGAAATGGGTGCGTCGGTCGCCCTCTCCGGTCTCGGCTTTGCGGCCTTCTCGGCGGCCATGGCGACCATGCGCTTTGCCGGCGATCTGGTCCGCGATCGTCTCGGCGGGGTCAAGACGCTGCGCATCTGCACGCTGTTTGCCATCGTCGGCATGCTGCTTACGAGCCTTGCGCCGGATGCCGAAATCGCCATCCTCGGCTTCGCGCTTTGCGGTATCGGTATTTCCAATATGGTGCCGATCGCTTTTTCGGCGGCGGGCAACATCCCCGGCTTGAAGCCCGGCATCGGCATCTCAGTCGTCACGACCATGGGCTATTCCGGCATGCTGGTGGCGCCTTCGGTGATCGGCTTCGTGGCCGAGCATGTGGGCTTTGCGGCTGTCTTCATGGCGCTGCCGGTGCTGCTGCTCGTGGTTCTCGCATTCTCTAGGCTCGCGCATTATGCCGATGGAGTCTCCGGCGGCGGCCACTGAGCCGCCTCCAATCAAAAGTGATATACGGGGCGGTTGACAAGCTCGCGGGCTTGATCCACCTGAAAGGCTCTGTTTTCCGGGTGTAAGAGCTCTTCATGTCTGCTTTCGATTTCGATCCGAAACCACGCCGCGCCTCTGTTGCCGTCGATGTCGGCGGTGTCATCGTCGGCGGAGGTGCGCCTGTCGTCGTGCAATCCATGACGAATACCGACACGGCGGATGTGGATTCCACGGTGGCCCAGGTCGCCGCACTCCATCGCGCCGGTTCCGAGCTTGTCCGCATCACTGTCGACCGCGACGAGAGTGCGGCCGCCGTGCCGAAGGTCCGCGAGCGCCTGCTGCGCCTCGGTTTGGATGTGCCGCTGATCGGCGACTTCCACTATATCGGCCACAAGCTGCTTGCGGATCATCCGGCCTGCGCCGAAGCGCTGGCGAAGTACCGCATCAATCCCGGCAATGTCGGCTTCAAGGACAAGAAGGACAAGCAGTTCGCCGAAATCATCGAGATGGCGATCCGCTACGACAAGCCGGTGCGCATCGGCGTCAACTGGGGTTCGCTGGACCAGGAACTGCTGACGCAGCTCATGGACAAGAACCAGGCCGAGGGCTCGCCGCTTTCGGCCCGGCAGGTGACGCACGAGGCGATCGTGCAGTCGGCGCTGCTGTCTGCGCAGCTTGCCGAAGAGATCGGCCTGCCGCGCAACCGCATCATCCTGTCGGCCAAGGTCAGCCAGGTTCAGGATCTGATCGCCGTCAATTCCATGCTTGCCGAACGTTCCAACCATGCCCTGCATCTCGGCCTCACCGAAGCCGGTATGGGCACCAAGGGCATCGTCGCCTCTTCGGCTGCGATGGGCTATGTGCTGCAGAACGGCATCGGCGATACGATCCGCATTTCGCTGACGCCGGAGCCGAATGGTGACCGCACCCGCGAAGTGCAGGTGGCGCAAGAACTGCTGCAGGTCATGGGTTTCCGCCAGTTCGTGCCTGTTGTTGCGGCCTGTCCGGGCTGCGGACGTACGACGTCGACGGTGTTCCAGGAGCTCGCGCAGAACATCCAGAACGACCTCCGCAAGAACATGCCGGTCTGGCGTGAGAAATATCCGGGTGTGGAAGCGCTCAACGTCGCCGTCATGGGCTGCATCGTCAACGGACCTGGTGAGAGCAAGCATGCCGATATCGGCATTTCGCTGCCCGGTACCGGTGAGACGCCGGCGGCTCCTGTCTTTATCGACGGCAAGAAGGCGCTGACACTGCGCGGCCCGAATATCGCCTCGGATTTCGAGGCGCTCGTCATCGACTATATCGAAAAGCGTTTCGGTCAGAAGACGGCAGCGGAGTAATCACTCCGCTTTTCGACGACCTCCGGTGGCAGGCTGATAGCGCTGCCTTTTCTCTGTCTCAGTTCTGACGTTCGGCTACGAAATGGGCAGTGGCGATCAGCACTGCGGCGCGTTCGCCATATGGGGCGAGCAGGGTTTCCGCGTCTTCGACGTGCTGGCGCAGTTGCGTCTCCGCCCATTCCATGCCGTGAAGAGCCACCAGCGTTCCTTTGCCGCGAGCGGCATCCTTGCCGGTCGCCTTGCCCATCGTCTTGATATCGGAGGTCAGGTCGAGAATATCGTCGGCAAGCTGGAAGGCGAGGCCGATCTTCTCGCCGAAGCTGCGCAGGCGCTGCCGGTCCTCGGCCGAAGCGCCGGCGATAATGGCACCGGCCTCGCAGGCGAAACGGATCAGCGCGCCTGTTTTCATCGCCTGCAGGCGAATGATGCCGGCTTCGTCCGGCGCCTGCTTTTCCGCGGCAAGGTCGAGTGCCTGTCCGCCGGCCATGCCGCCGAGGCCAGCGGCGCGGGCGAGCGCCACAACGAGTTCCGTCCTGCTGCGGTCCGGCAGGTCCGTTTCCGGCGCCGCGATGATGTCGAAGGCATAGGTCAGCAGGCTGTCGCCGGCCAGAATGGCGGTCGCTTCATCGAATTTGATATGCACGGTCGGCTTGCCACGGCGCAGGGCGTCGTCGTCCATCGCCGGCAGATCGTCGTGAACGAGAGAATAGCAATGGATGCATTCGAGTGCCGCGCCGACGCGAAGCGCGGCCTGCCTATTGCCGCCGAGAAGTGCTGCGCTTTCAACGACAAGGAAGGGGCGCAGGCGTTTGCCGCCATTCAGGACGGCGTAGTGCATGGCGCTGCGCAGGAGGTCGGGACGGGCGATCTCGTCGGATAGTACGGCAGGAGAGAGCAGGAGATCGAGCAGTGCCTCGATCTCGGCGGCACCGCTTTTCAACCGCGTCTCGAATGTTTCCCGCTTAGCGTCCATGCGCGCTCTTTGACACGACGCAACGGCAGCTGGCAACGGAATTGTCGATCACCGCGTCAAGATTTCCGCTGCACTCTGGCAATGCGGGTTTTCAGGCGGTATGACAACGACGAGGGCGAAATCGGACTGGGACATTGGATATAGCGCCGCAGACAGAGGAGAGCGTCGAGGCGCCGGTTCGCCGGCGCTGGTTTGGAGACCGCCAGGTGCTGAAGCGCATTGTTCTTGCCGTTCTGGCGGTGCTGCTTTTGCCCTATATGCTGATCCTCCTCTATCTGCTGCCCTTCATCCATCCGGTTTCAACGCTGATGCTGCGTGATCTCGTGCTTTTGCGCGGTTATGACCGGCGGTGGGTGTCGATTGACGATGTTGCGCCTGTTCTCGTGCAATCGGTGATGATGTCGGAAGACGGGCAATATTGCTTTCACGGCGGTGTCGATTGGGGCGAGATGCGTATGCTCGTCGAAGATACGCTAAAGGGCCAGGAGACGCGCGGCGRCAGCACCATTCCCATGCAGACGGCAAAGAACCTCTTCCTCTGGAACAGCCGCTCCTTCATCCGCAAGGGGATGGAACTGCCGCTGGCGGTCGGCTCCGATTTCGTCTGGTCGAAGAGGCGGCTGATGGAGATCTATCTCAATATCGCCGAATGGGGGCCGGGCATCTACGGCATCGARGCGGCTGCGCAATATCACTTCAAGGTGCCGGCTTCCAAGCTCACGCGCCGGCAGGCCTCGTTGCTTGCAGTTTCGCTGCCGAACCCGATCGATCGCAATGCCGGAAAGCCCGGGCGAGGGCTGCGCAGGCTTGCAGGGCTCATCGAACGACGGGCCCAGGGCTCGGGTGATTACATCAAGTGCATCTATGATTGACATCAGAACTTGTCGTTGGAAGCGGCAAGCGTCATCTGACATTCTTGGTCCTGCCATATCGGCGAGTGYAGTCCCAACCAGAGCCCTTTGAGTCGCCCATGACCACGACGACACTTTCGCCCGAACTTCTTCAGTATTCCAAGAGTCACAATTCGTTTCCGCCGGCGCATTTGGGCACCCGCTACCGCAAGGTCGGCGGTTTCCTGCCGGAGCAAGGCAACACCATCGTCTGCCATCCTGTTAAGGGGTCGAAAACGCAGCGGGCGCTGATCGAGGCGCGCGAAAAATATCTGGCTATGCCCGAGGCACCGCAATTCCTCTTCACGCCGATTACCAGTATCCACATGACGCTCTTCGAAGGCGTGATCGAGGGGCGCCGCAAGCAGGATTACTGGCCGGGCGACCTTTCGCTCGACACGCCGATCGACGACATGACCGAGCTTATGGCCGCACGGCTGGAAGGCTTCTCCATATTCGAGCCCTTCAAGGTTGCGATTGTCGAGGCCCGCCCGTCCGGCCTGCTGGTCGAAGGCGCGACGGAAGAGGACCGCGAGGTGATGCGCGCCTGGCGCGATGCGATGGCCGATCTTCTGGGCTTTCGTCAGCCGAACCATGAGGATTACAAGTTCCACGTGACCTTCGCCTACGCGATCGAACGGCTGGAAGACGAGGCACTGCCGCGCTGGCAGGTCATGCTCGATGAGGTGACGGAGGATATCCGCCGCAGGGCGCCGGTGTTCGAGATGATGCCGCCGGCTTTCTGCATGTTCGAGGATATGAACCACTTCCACGAACTGCTGATCTTCGATTTCGAACCCTGACAGGAACGCACCATGGACAAGCTGACGCTCACCATCGCCAACAAGAATTACTCCTCCTGGTCCTTCCGACCATGGATGGCGCTGACGGGCGTCGGCATCGATTTCGAAGAGGTGCTGATCCCATTCGACTATCCTGGTGGGAATCCCAACATCAAGGCGGTCTCGCCGAGCGGCCATGTGCCCTTGCTGCAGCACGGTGCGCTGAAGATCTGGGAATCCTTCGCGATCATCGAATATGTAGCCGGTCTTTATCCCGATGCCGGGTTGCTGCCTGGGGATCGTGCCGAGCGGGCGCTTGCCCGTTCGGTCTCCATGGAGATGATGTCGAGCTTCCGGGCGCTGCGCAGCGCCTGCCCGATGAATATTCGCCGGCCGAAGGGCAAGATCGCGCTGCCTGACGAGGTTTCCGCCGATATCGGCCGCATCGAGACCATCTGGCGCGATCTTCTCCGAAAAACCGGGGGGCCGTTCCTCTTTGGCGAATTCAGTGGGGCAGACGCGATGTTTGCACCCGTCGTCAACCGCTTCGACATCTATGATCTTGTTAGCCACGACGATACACTGGCCTATATGGGTGCGATGAAGGCGCATCCGGCCTGGCGGAAGTGGGAGGAAGCGGCCCGCGCCGAGCCGTGGATCGTGCCGGAAGACGAAGTCTGAGTGGAGAATCCGAGGTAGCGCAAAAAATACATGTGGGGACTGGTCAAGGCCACCCCTTGCATGTATAAGCGCGCAAAATTCCGAAATCGCGACATGTCCGTTTCGGCCGCCAGTCTGGCCGTGGGAATGTTTTGCCCGCAAGTGGAGTAAAAGAAATGGCTGTACCGAAGAGAAAAACGAGCCCGTCCAAGCGCGGCATGCGCCGTTCGGCTGATGCGCTGAAGGCTCCGACCTATGTCGAAGACAAGAATTCCGGCGAACTGCGCCGCCCGCATCATATCGATCTGAAGACCGGCATGTACCGCGGCCGTCAGGTTTTGACGCCGAAGGAAAGCGCATAATTTCTGTTCGGCTTGTCCGATAAAGTTTTAAAGGCCGGCTCAATGCCGGCCTTTTTCTTTTCAAGATATTATAATCTTCGATGCCTTGAAGTGAGACGGTGATATCAGGCAGTATTCCCTAGAGATCGGGGAGAATTTTCTGCATGATTGCCACAATACCGCTGATGGTTATTCCATTTATTCTTTACAATCTGGCGATGGTGGGCGTGATGGGTGGTGGCGGAATTTCATCGCTCCAGCATGACGTGATCATGCTGTCGATGCTTTCGGGCGCAATCTGGAGCATGGCGCTCGGCGATCTCTTCATCGTCGTGGCGCTCGTCGTACTCTTCTTCGAGATCCTGAAAGCGACCCGGAACGGTTCCGGCAGCCTCATCAATCACATGCTGTCGATGCTGGTCTTTATCGCCTTCCTGGTCGAGTTTCTTCTCGTCCAGGATGCGGCGACCCAGGTCTTCTTCATCCTGATGACCATCGCGCTGATAGACGTGATCGGCGGCTTTGCGGTGTCGATCCGCAGCGCCGGCCGAGACGTTTCGATCGGCCTATAGGCTGTCGAGCTTGTTCTGCAGCGCGCGAAGCTGTTCCTTCAGCTCGTCGATGTCCTTGGCCTCCGCCTTGCGGGTTTCCTTTGGCGGCGGCGTCATGAAGGGTGAGAACATCTGCATGGCCTGCTGGAACATCTCGGTGTTCCGGCGGACCTGATCTTCGACCATCTGCATGGGAAGCTGCAGGTTCTTGCCGAGCGGCGTTTCGCCAAAGGCTCGGTTCACCTGCTCGCGGATTTGCACCTGCTGCTCCGTGAAGGCGCGCATGGAATGTTCGAGGAAGCTTGGAACGACCATCTGCATCTGGTCGCCATAGTAGGTGATCAGCTGACGCAGGAAGGGGATCGGAAGCAGTGTGTTGCCGGTCTTCGATTCCTGCTCGAAAATAATCTGGGTCAGTACCGAATGCGTGATGTCGTCACCGCTTTTGGCGTCCTGAACGGTAAAATCCTCCCCCTTCTTTACCATCTCCGCCAGGTCTTCCAGCGTCACATAGGTGCTGGTGCCTGTATTGTAGAGGCGGCGATTGGCATATTTCTTAATTACGATCTGACCCTCGGTCTTCGCCATATCAGTCTCCCAAACCCCGTCTGATTGTATGGATACTCCCCCACCAGAGACTGTAGACGCAAAAGAAGGGCGGTGACAATCTCTTTGTGCGATGCGGCAAGCCCTTTCCCTGAACGGATAAATCCATTCGAGGGCGCTGCAGCAAATGGTGGAACGGTCTTGGCATTTGACTTGGGCCTGCAGCTTTGTCAGTTTCCACTTATATGTGTGACGAGAAACGAGGAAACCCACTCATGAGCAGCTCATCCGTCGTCATCGCCAGCGCAGCGCGCACCGCTGTCGGTTCCTTCAACGGTGCTTTCGGCACGGTTCCCGCTCACGAACTCGGGGCGGCGGCCGTCAAGGGCGCGCTGGAGCGGGCAAATGTTTCCCCTGAAGAGGTGGACGAGGTCATCCTTGGCCAGGTCCTGCAGGCTGGCGAAGGCCAGAACCCGGCTCGCCAGGCGGCGATGAAGGCCGGCGTTCCCAAGGAAGCGACAGCCTGGAGCGTCAACCAGCTCTGCGGTTCCGGCCTGCGCGCCGTTGCCCTCGGCATGCAGCAGATCGCGCTCGGCGATGCGAAKATCATCGTCGCCGGCGGCCAGGAATCCATGTCGATGGCKCCGCATGCAGCGCATTTGCGCGGCGGCGTGAAGATGGGCGACATGAAGATGATCGACACAATGATCAAGGACGGTCTGACCGACGCCTTCTACGGCTATCATATGGGTATCACSGCRGAAAATATCGCCCGCCAGTGGCAGCTTTCMCGCGACGAGCAGGACCAGTTCGCGGTGAGTTCGCAGAACAAGGCSGAGGCCGCGCAGAAGGCCGGCCGGTTCAAGGACGAAATCATTCCCTACGTCATTCARGCTCGCAAGGGTGACCTGACCGTCGATRCAGACGAATATATCCGCCACGGTGCCACGATGGAGGCGATGGCCAAACTCCGGCCCGCCTTCGACAAGGACGGCACGGTGACGGCGGCGAATGCCTCCGGCCTCAACGATGGTGCTGCCGCGACCGTGCTGATGAGCGAAGCGGAAGCGTCCCGGCGCGGTATCCAGCCGCTTGCCCGCATCGTTTCCTGGGCAACYGCCGGTGTCGATCCGCAGGTCATGGGAACCGGCCCGATCCCGGCCTCCCGCAAGGCGCTGGAAAAGGCCGGCTGGTCCGTSGGCGATCTCGACCTCGTCGAAGCCAATGAGGCCTTCGCGGCCCAGGCCTGYGCCGTCAACAAGGATCTCGGCTGGGATCCTGCTATCGTCAACGTCAACGGCGGCGCGATCGCCATCGGTCATCCGATCGGTGCGTCGGGCGCRCGCGTCCTCAACACGCTGCTTTTCGAGATGAAGCGCCGCGGCGCCAGGAAAGGTCTTGCCACATTATGCATTGGCGGCGGCATGGGTGTCGCCATGTGCTTCGAGGCGTTTTGAGCAGGAATAACCATCGAGCTGCACGAACTCTTTATCGTGGTCGCCAGAACCTGATGAGATCGGCAGGCATGTTTTGAGCTGCTATTTACGCAAGCCGCGCCTTCTTCGTTGAGGAAGCGAAGGGTAGATTAAGCGCGACGCGCCTGATATTCCGCGTCACTACCCAAATATCAGGTCGTTTGCGGTCAAGGACATCCAACCGTCGCTCTTGAACGCATATGAGCCGTCGACTTGCGATTACGACCAATTCGCTTTTCGGTGACAGTCGAAGCCTTGCTTCAGCGTGCGAATGCCTCAAACGGATTGACTTCGGTGAGTTGCCGGATCGCATCCTGGCTTGCGCCCGCGACTTTGAGCGATGGCAGAAGGCTCTCGACAAGATGCGTGTAAGGTCTCGGGGTTCCACCACCGGGTTGCGCCGGATCATACCAGCCGAGATCGTGGCTTATGAGCAACTTCTCGCCAAGGCCGTTTTCAAGGGCGCGCATTATCATTGCGACCAGATCCTCGTCGGGCGCCCTCCCGACATGGTCGTATTCGATCCACGCACCGCGCTCCACCAATGCCCGGTGAAGCCCGAAGTCCCTTTCCTCCTGGGTATGGATCGATATAAAGCGCTCTGGTGAGCAGCCCTCCGACTGAAGAATGTCCAACTGCTCCATCACAACCCTTCCCCGGATCGTGTGGGAGCCGATCACGGCATTGGTCTGCACGGATGCTCTTGCTGCCGCGCGGAGAATGCGGGCTTCGAGAGGCGAGATCCCGTCGTCGCCAGCGCTGAGCTTGATCCATCCCGCCAAGACGCCAGTGTCCTCGATTCCTTCGGTAAGCTCGCTGACCATCCATTGTTCAAGATCGTCCTCATTAGCCTCTGCCACCCAGGCGGGTATCCACGGTTCGCGGTAGTTGCCGGTCGGGACGACGATCGGAAAATCGGCTGCCTTCGACACGGCGAGATCGATGTCCGCACGTCTTCCTACGCCCCCCGTCGTACACTCTACGAGCAGTGTTATGCCTTGCCGTTTGATCGCCTCAATCTGCGGGACCATCAGTGCCACGACTGCGTCTATCTCCGCCTCTGCGTAGCCTGGTTGGTCGGGCGTTCTAAGATCGACGAACACATGCTCGTGCGGGAGAATCATCCCGACTTCGTCGCGGCGCCTTGGCCCCAGAGTGGTGTAAATCTGCGTCATCATTTGAGGCTTCCGTCGGATTTGGCACAACGGTGACTGTACAGGACATATAATGAAGTGGCGATCGCCAAACTGATCCCCAAGAGCGTGTAAAGAAGCGTATCGCAGCTTTCAGCATAGATGGGGTAATCGGCTTCGCGCCACTTCCTAATAGCTTCGATATGCGTGGGCTGCTGAGCAACTTCGGGCTTAAGGTCGTCGTGGTATCGGCAGGGACATTCGAAGGAGAAGGTACGCGAGCTCGTTGAGGCGGAGGCCGATCTGTTGGAGATCATAAAGGCTGGTTCGCTTCGAGCCAAGTCCACCGGCCGGCTAGACTTCCCGCATCCGCACGATCCTACCAAGACGACATTTCTACATCCTGGGTGTCGACAGATACCCAATGTGCAATTCCGCCAATCGGATCGATCATAAAAATCCAACAAATGCAGGAATCGGAAAGCCGTCAAATTCTCACTCACATGGATCGATCCGCCACCAATTTCGAATCCAGAGACCGAGAAGTTCTCACTGAACAAGAAATTTTCGTTGTATTCCAGATGGATAGATAGTTTTTCCCGCTTCCTTGCCAAACGCGATTGACAGAAAAACGACGACTATGTTCGGCTGAAAGCAGCGGAAGTGATTTAATATCACAAATGCTGATTGCCGGGAGGGCAATCTGTCCTTGATCATTTGGGAGGTTCCAATGAATACTCGTCGTGCACTTATTGCCAGTTTTTCTGCAGCCGTGTCCGCACTGGCGCTCCTTTCGATGAGCGGCGCAACGGCGCAGGCCAAGGACCTGAAGATCGGCTTCAGTCAGGTCACGCTGCAGTCGCCATTCTACGTCCAACTGAAGACTGGCGCTGAAGCCGCCGCCAAGGCTTCTGGCGACACGCTCGTCTTTCTCGATGCCAATGGCGACGTCACCAAGCAAAACAACGACATCCAAGACCTGATCACACAGGGCGTCGACGCAATGATCATCAATCCGGTCAACCCGGATGCCGTCGGCCCTTCGCTTGATGCGGCCGCAGCGGCCGGTATACCGGTCATCACGGTCGATCGCCCGGTCAATGGCGGCAAGGTGGCCGCCCACGTTGGCCGGGACAACAAGGCGATGGGTAAGCTGGTCGGCGAAGCCGTCGTTGCGAAACTGAAGGCAGCAGGCGTGACC
>NZ_JBFUBG010000115.1:0-16572 GCF_056405875.1 Rhizobium sp. P1_E6
CGTCGTGCTTTCCTTGTCATATTCATAGGCTGTCAGCTGTGCACGCGAAGGCCAGGTGAAGAGGACCGGCGTGGCCTTCATGCCGCTGTCGTGGACGATCTGAGCCAGCCGGAATACGGAATCCTCGTATGTATTGTTGAAGCCATGCACGAAGACGAGCGCGTGACCGTCCACGAGATGCTGCTTGAACCAGGCGCGTCCCTCCGTCCGCGTCTCGAGCTGCTCGACCCGCGTGACAGCGAAATCGGTCGCCGGGTTCGGTGGCAGCCGTTCGGGCCATTGAACGGTGCCGGCCGCACGTTTCGGCGGAATGGAAATGGCAATGTCCGTCAGGTAGGGCTTGGGACTGCGCTCGCCATTGAAAAGCGTCGCAGCGTCGCCGGACGGCTGGCGTGTGGTGGCCACCAGCATGTCCACCTGCGATGTCTTCGGCGTGCCGGCTGTGAGAGCGACAGGGGTCATTACCCCGGTAGGATGGCCGCAGCCTGCAAGTACGCAGAGCCCTGCGAGGAGAATGCGTCTCGGCATAATCGCTTCCTGGTTTCACCAGAATGGTACCATAGGCCGCATGATCGTATGGGGAAGTAAGTTACCGTAAACGCGGATGTTAATACAGGCGTTTACGGTATGCTTACGTTTATTGGTTGTCCTCCGAAGCATCAGCGCGAAGGTGTTGCTTCGCCTGAGATGATGGCCCCTCTTTGCGCCGGAGAAGACGCTTTCTCAGGAGCGGGCGAGCTCTTCTGCTGTACCTCGGCATCGGATGCGCTGTGCCAGAGTTGCCAGCCTTCGCCCTGTATAAGGCCGTTGTCGGAGAGATCCTTCCAGTGGCGATAGGTGCCGGTGCCGGTGTAGACGAAGTTGCGGGCATCTTCGGGAGAAGAGTACATCGTGTATTCGGCAGTATGCTCCGAACGGTTGGCGGGATCGGCGACCTTGTGAAGGAAGCTCGACAGAAACTTGAAGTGCAGGAGGGCACTGGTGATGCCCACGGCACCGCGCATTTCGCCGAGATTGAGGGAGAGCGGCCAGACCTGATGCGAGGATTTGAGATAAAGGCGCTCGCCGGATACGTAGATCAACGGGATCTTGTTGAGTGCTGGGCCATCCCAGGTGCGGCCGCGGAAATAGACACGGCCGCGCACGCCGCCCTTGATCCAGATGGTGCGGCTGTTCTTGTCGAAATGCGATTCATAGCCTGAGCAGTCGAAGAGGCTGCATACGTCGAGCGGGTTGCGGCCGGGCTCGCAGATATTTTCGCTGACGGGATCGCGGCTGTACATGTCGATCATGACAGAGCGCAGCGAGCGGGCGCCGACGGATTCCATATAGGCGGTCAGCTGGCTGATCGAGCGCGTGTCGCAATGCGGATAGACGAGAAACTCATCCGCATCGACATAGAGGACCCATTTTTCCTGGCAATGGCGGTTCATGACCGCGTTGATCCAGTCATTGCCAAAGCGTGCCGCCTTGTAGGAACCGGTGGCCGAGAGCAGCGAAACATCCTCCATGCCGGACAGGCGTTCGACGGTCCCGTCGCCCGAACCGTTGTCGATGCAGATGAAGTGCTCGACGCCGAGATCGCGATAATATTGCAGGAAGAACTCCATCCGGTGTCCTTCGTCGCGGATCACGCAGACCAGGACATGGCGGGCCTGCTTCAAGCTGTCGCGCAGCCCGCCATAGCCGACTTGGCCGGCCTTCAGCGAACGGCGCAGCCGAGCCTTGGCATAGTGCGAGATGCTGGTCGTCAAAGCGCTCATTTCTGCTCCTGAACATTCGCGCCGGCCTTAAGGACCGGCTCTGCCTGCAGGGATCGGACCGACTTTTCGTCAGACGACATAGTCGCCGGCGAGCAGGGTCTGAACACGCGGATTGGGCGTCTCGTTCTGCAGGGCATGTCTCATGCGCTCGCGCATCGAGCGATACTTGTAGACCACCTTGCGGTCGAAGCTGATGCCCCGGTAGAGCGCGTCATAGGCAGGGTGCGTCCTGCGCAAATCGATGTAGACCTGGCTTTCAGTATCGCTCCACGGGAAGAACGTGCCGTGCCAGGGTTTGGGGTGCGCCATATAGTGGACGATGGCGAGCGAGGACATGTCTACCAGATGCAGGAACTGCTTGGGGAAGTTCCAGCGGTTCGATACCAGGATGAGCGAGGAGCCGCAGACATAATTCAACGCGCCCTGATCGTGCTTGCCGTCGCAAGCGTCCGGGTTCGTGGCAAAGAGCTGCAGCGCTTCCGGTCCGATCCAGCCGTCGCGGTGGAATTTCAGAACGCCGGCATTGAAGTAACTGCTGTCCTTGCCGTTCTGCAGCAGGCCGTGGATGGAGGTGTAATCGCGCGCTGCGAAGAACTTTCCAGGGGGCGCGAATGCATTTTCAAGATCGGCAAGGCTGCTGACGATCTGCGTGTCGCCATCCAGATAGATGATCTGGGTATAATTGTCAGGCAGGATCTGGGCGAGCACGAGCTTGGCCATGGTGCTGACGCTGATGCGGCCCATGAAATGCGAACCATCGAGCGCGCCGAGGGATTCGTGTAGCGCTTCCGTTGCGTCCATCAGCTTGACGCCGCTCAGCGCCAGCAGGCTCTTCAACTCCTCGAAATTGTCGAGATGCTCCGACATGAGGACACAGATATCGGTCTCAGGACTTGCAAACTTTCGAGCCTGCAGCGCTGAAAGAATAGTCGGAAAGGAATATTCGACATCCGTAACGTAGGCCACGCACTGATTACTCATGGTACAATCCTTCTCGTAGTTCTTCGCCGGGAAGTGTCTTTATTGATTCTGTTGCAAGTTTTTCTTTGTCGAGGTGCTGTCCTGTACTTGTTGCGATCAGGAAATCGCGCATCCGGCGGGGAACCAATGGCGTCTCACCGGCGTTTTGATCGCGGCGGATTGTGAGAAAATTAACCATTACTATCGCTCCACTACCAAAACGTAGGTGTTGTGGATTTGTCCCTGTAATGTGAAGATCGGCACGGGGCGCATGTGGGACGATAGAAAGGGATAAGACATCGCAATGCTGAATGGCACGATCATTGTGATACTGATTTCGCTCGCGGCCGGAGCGGCCATTCGCGCCTGGGCCTTCGCCATTTTCGCGATCGTCATAGCCCTTGGTTTCGGTATCGTGGCCCATCGAAGTGCCTCGCTGCTTGAAGCAGCACTTTATGGTCTCGGCGTTCTCGTGCTGATGCAAGTCTGCTACGTGACGGGCGTCTTCGTGGCCGGGTTCTGGCGCCGCAGTCGCAAGCCGTCCAAGGATAGTGCGATCGCCGATCCGGCGCCCGTGCCGAGCAAGCAGCGGCAAAGCTGACATCACCGGCATCTTTTCTGCCCCACACTTCATCGCGATGAAAATACCGGCGTACTCATCAGAGATGCCGGTGTCCTCTGGAGACGGGTCATGCGGTTCGGTTGCGCGTAGGGCACGGTCAAGCAACCGCTTGCAAGCCCGGCCGTAATACTGAAAAGCAGGCCGAGGTCGGTACTGCTTCCGGAAATCGTCGCCGAGGCGATCTGCGCGACCGAGGCGAAAACGGCGGCCATGCCAATCGCCCGGTTTTCACGGCTCACCAGCTTGCTGCGCGCAGCAGCCGTCAGGAGGCTGTAGAGGAAGAGCACGAAGAGAATTGTGCCGGTGATGCCGACGTTGGACAAAAGTGCGGCTGCGAAACTCGATGCGCGAACAGTGCCGAGGCCCGCCCCGAAGGTGGCCGTCTCTACGAAAGAGATGAGCGCCAGTGTGTTCCAGGCGGTGCGCTCCTCGCCGGATTGCGATTCGAGCTTGTTGGCCATGGTGATGTTCGCCAAATCGCCGACGGCGTCCCAGACGCTTGGGATCAGGGCGACAGCCATGATCACGCAGGGCACCATGAGCAGAGTGATCAAGAGGAAGGTCGCATAGGGACGTGTCGCCTGGCCGCTCAAAAGACGCTTGAGACTGAACAGGATCGCGACGCAGATCATGAAGAGGCCGGCGACATAAGCAGTCGTCGAGGTGCAGAGGATCAGGGTCAGACCGATCGATACCGTTGCAAAGCCGGTGAAGCGGCTCGGGAAGCGCTCAAGCCAGAGGATGAGCGTGAAGCTGAAAAACACCAAAGCCGCGGCGCCATAGGCGCTTGCTTCCGGGAAGGAGCCGACGATGCGTTTGAATCCACCGATCACCTCCGCTGTGTGCATCGTATAGTTGGCGTTGCGCATGAAATCGAGCAGGTCGGGCTGGCCTATCGTGAACGTTGCAATATCGAGCAGGGCAAAACCCAGGCAGACGAGCGCCGTGACGATGAGTTGGCGGGYGATGAAGCGTCCATGCCCCAACCGGGCAAGGCCGCAGACGATGGCGAAGCAGACGAGGTCGCCGAGCAGGTAGACGGACTGCGTGAGATTCGAGGAACCCGGCGCCAGCGGCGATGCCATGATCGACATCAAGCCAGAACTGCTGCGTGCGGAGGAGTAAACCAGCGTCGCGCCGGCGAAAATGCGCGGCAGGAAAAAGGCCGATATGGCGGAAAACAAAACATAGGCCGCAAACCAGAAGCCAGGGCCGGGATAAGCCATGCTCGTCAGGGCCGCCTGTTTTTGGCGCGGACGTAATAGCACACCGATCGTGACGAAGAGCAGTAGGAGGTGGCTCGGCTGAATGCTGCTGCCGCCGAGTGCGGGGAGCTGGAAGGCTGCGGCTGCACCGAGCAGCGTGGAGATGCAGAGCGCAGTGATCGCAAAGCGGGATCCATAATAGACGAGCGCCAGGCCGAGCAGGAAGACGAGGAAGCCGATCGGTTCAATTGTCATGCTGCAACCTCCGAACCGGATCGAAGATTCTCTGCGGTTACGCCACGCAGGCCCTGGGTGCGGCACGAAAAGACGGCAAATGCAGACATGAACTCAACCCCGACGCTAACAGGCATATTCCTACCGTGGTCTCCTGGAGCATTTCCATTTTCTCCGAGTCGCGAAAATGCTCTATCTCTTTGTTTTCACACAATGCCCGACGCAAAATCGCCGTACACTTTTGCCGATTGCTCTAGTTCGATCCCGCCTGCGATACCCAGTTCGGACGGGGTGCATCGGTTCGGGCGACATTGGGAATGAGGGCGGCGGCCGGCTGCTGCGTCTGCGATGCGGCAGCCGACGTATCGGCAGCTGCCTGAACGCCGATCTCGATGATGTCATGCGGCAACAGGGCGGTGTTTTCGTCTGCGACGATATTGCTGTAGCTGCCGTCCTCGTTGCGGCGAACGATCTTGAAGTTCTTCTTCGTCGTGCCGAGGAGCGTTGATTCCGCACCCATGCGGGCGAGTTCGGCGCTGTATCCGGCCTGATCGCCGAGGAGTTGCGCCACCTGCATGTCGATGCCCGCCTTGTTGATGGCGAGGCTGAGCGTATTCAGCTCCTGCTGGTTTTCGGCGTTTCGCTTGTTGATGATGGTCGCCTTTTCGCGCTGGCTCTCGTTCAGACCCTGGCGGGATTTTGTCAGCGCGATTTCGAGGTCCAGCAGTTCGCTCTGTGTTTCAGCCAAGCCGCGGTCGACCGAATATTGGCGGGTATTGCTGGTCAGGCCCTTGCTGACGAGGTTGTTGACGTTGTTCAGTTCCTGCTGCGCGAGATCGATCTGCCGCTTCTGGGAGACGATCTTGGCTTCGAGCGACTGGATTTCCTGCGTATAAAGCCGGCTCAGATCGTCTGCTGCCTCGATCTGGCTATTGGATTCGACAGCCCGCAGGCGCATCAGGTTCAGTTCCTCCGCCTTGAGCTTGTCGATATCGGGCACACCGACTATCTCGGCAGGAATGTCGAAATCGGACTGACCGGCGATCTCGGCGCGCAGGCGCGCGGCACGCATCAGGAGATCGCGGCGATTCAGGAGGGCCGAGCGGTAGTCGCCGGCCGACTGGATGCGGTCTCGCTGAAAGTAGCTGTTGTCGTCGCGCGACCGCATGTAACCGCCTGCAATGCTGACGGCTTTGATGACGGTCATATTGGCCTCGAAGGGATAGCGCCCCGGCCGCTCGATGCTGCCGTTGACGAAGATCGGCGCATGCTGGTCAATTTCGACAGCGATGAAAGGCCTTCCGGGAAGGTCGGCCTTGTCGGCCAGTGCGTCTGAAATGGCATCCGAAAGCTGCTCGGTCGTCTGGCCGGATGCCCTGATCTGACCGGCGATCGGGATCGAGAGATTGCCTGCGTCATCGACGCTGTAGGCTCCATCGAGAGCTTCCCAGCTCGCATATTTGGAATCGGCGGAACGCCATTCAACGACCCGCAGCTTTATCCTGTCCTCGGGGACAAGCGTATAGCTGTCGGCATGGGCAGCGCTCCATCCCAGCGCGCAGGTGAAGACGGCGGCAAGGCCAACGAATGGAAGACGATCAAGGAAAGACATGGGCTGCATAGCGCCTGTTACCTCCGTTTTGCCGCGATGGATGGCGAAGACATCTCGCGATTTGAGGACTGGCTGAGTTCGAGAATGCGCATGGGAGATGCACGTCCCATCAGAAGATCGGACAAAGCCAGGAAATTGCCGTTCAGCCGGCCACGGCGGTCGACTGCGCGGTCATTGAAGAGGGCGCCGCGGGCGTTCGCCAGGATATTGCGGCCGATCTGCGCCAGCGCACGGGTCCAGGACATGGTGCCCTTGCGCATCAGATGCACGGGATTTGCCACTTGTGAATAGCCGAGCCTCTTGCCGGGCTGCCGTCCGGACTTGACGCCGAGATGGACGCCGCAGGCGCCCGAAATATGCACCGACCGTCCGTAGCGGGTGATGGACCGGCTGAAATCGACGTCTTCGAGCCAGCCGTAGAGCGGCAGGTTCTCATCGAAGGTGAGCCCGTGGTCGACGACTGGCGCCAGCCGAACCGCCATGTTGCACCCGTAGGCGTTATAGACTTCGGTCACCTGCTCGCCTCTTTCGCCTGCAGTCTTGATGACATGTATGGCTTCAGACTGGGTCAGCCCCTTGCCGAGAATGCCGTCGGCAAGCACGTCGCCGGTCGCGATGACCACATCCGGATTGTCGGCGAAGACGGTTGCCATGCGCGGAATGAAGCCTGGCGCGGGAATGAAGTCGTCGTCGAGGAAGATCAGCACGTCCATGTCCGCGCTTGCGGCCTCGATGATCCGGTTGCGCTGGCAGGTCAGGCCGCGGCCCCCGATCATCAATTCCACGCCCTTTCGGTTGGCGAGCCCGGCGGCGTCATCCAGGTTGGGGACACAGACGATGATGCGCTCCGGATGAGGCTTGAGGCTATCGATATAGGTTACCGTCTCCAGAAGCGTTGCCGGCCGGCCCGCCGAGGCAATGCCGACGGCGATCTTCAGCTTCGATGCCTGTGAAATCGCAACCATCATATCCGAGCACTCGATGGTGTGTTGTTGACGATCGCGCCGAGGATTTCTGCGCCGACATTGCGCATGCTGTCGACGACGCGAACGGTCTCGTCAATCGACGTGCGACCGTAAGAGGTTACGACGAGGACGCCGTCCAGTTCCGGAGCGATCGCATTGGCGTCCGGCGACGAGGTGAAGGCGGAGATATCGACGAAAACGGCGTCGTATTCCTTCTTCAGGTCATTGAAGTTGAGCTGGGTGCGACGCGAGCTCAGGCGGATGGCGGGGGTCACTGCGCGGACTTTGCCGAGCGGCAGGAACTTCAGCGTCGGCGTCAGCGACAGGGTGGCGGTGCGGATCGCCTCGATATTGTCAAGCACGTCGATCAGGCCCGCTGAGCTGTTCGGCGCAATGGACTTGCTCAGGGAAGATTTTGTCGCCGCAGCATCGATCAACAGGGTGCGCGAGCCTGATATTGCCGAGAGAACGGCGAGCTCACAGGCGATGGTGGATGCGCCGCCGCCAGGGTTGACGGCTACGATACCGATCACCACGCGCCGTCTGCGGCGGAAGCCGGTGACAGTCGCCCCAAGTTCGGCCATTCCGGGGATCAGCGGATAGGCGACGGTGCCATTATCGGTGGCAGCAGGTAGCGTCGCAGCGCGACCGGTCCTCTTTGCACGTCCCAGCGGCGTGACGAAAGACAGGCCAGCCGCCTGCGAGAGCTGCTGCGTGCGCATGATGCGCCGGTCGCTGACATGGCGGATCATGGCAAGGCCGAGGCCGGAACCGGCGCCGACCACCAGCGCGAAGGCGAGGATCAGCGAATTGTTCGGCTGTGCCTTGGCGAGCGGTGAGGTGGCCCGCGAAACGATGGTGGCGTCTGAAACCGGATAGGAGATGCGCTGCTTGGCCTCGGTGTATTGCGTGAGGGTGTTTTCAAAGAGCGTGCGGCGGGCATCGGTCGCGCTCTGCAACTCTGCAAGCTTGAACTGGTCACGCGGATTTGCCTTGAAGGTGGCAAGGGCGCTGGCGGCTTCGGCAAGGCCGCGCTGCTGCTCATCGACGAACTGCTCCAGCCATTCGCTGTACTGCTGGGCAGCAGCTGCCTTCATCTGGACGTTCTTGCTGATGTACTGCTGGGCGACTGCGTCGGCGATCTCGACCGCTTTCTGCGGGTTGGGAGCGGATGCGGAGATCTCGAGGATCGTCGACTGGCCAATGCGGCGCATTGCGACAATATTGCGCAGCCGCGCGATCGCACGGTCGGTCCGCCGTGCTTCTTGGCTTGCAGCAACGGACTGGGCACCGCCCGAGGCTGCATCGCCCGGTGCAGGCTCGGACTGGGTGGTGCCGGCGAGGTTGCCCGTCAGCCAGTCCTTGACCTTGTCCTGCAGGGAAATGGTCTGATTGGAGAAGACCGGATCGTTGGCGAGGTTGAGCGCACTGGTGGCGCCGCCAAGAACGTCGCTGGACTTCGCTATTTCAAGCTGCGCATCGATGAAGGCATCTTCGGCGAAGGCTCTTTGAGCGTCCGAGCCGTTTACCTGCGGAAAGACCATGAGCTGGGTACTGGCCACGTAGGTCGGCTTGGCAATGAAGAGGTAGCCGGCGGCCAGTGCCAGGAAGACCAGTGTGGTAAACACGATCCACGGCCAACGCATCCTGACGAAAAAGGACATGTCCCGCAGCGTCAGCGACGAATTGCCGCTGGCGGTGGCCGGCAAAGATATCGGGGAGACGCTGCTGAAGACGTGATTTGAGTTCATAGTGTCCTGATCCAAGGGCGAGAGGGTCTTCTTTGTTGAGATCCAGCAGGTGCGTTTGGCCCAGGCGGGCCATACGCCGTTTTGGACTAGTAGCAGCCGCGCTGCGAAAACAGGGCGGGAACGGTCTTGGCGATGATGATGAAATCGCGCGTCAGCGACCAGTCGCGGACATATTGGACATCGAGCGCGACACGATACTCGTAGCTGACATCGTTTCGGCCGCTGGTCTGCCACTGTCCGGTCAGGCCTGGTCTTGCGGCCATGTAGCTCGTGACATGCTCGCCGTAGCGGGCGAGTTCTTCAGCCGTCACCGGCCGCGGGCCTACAACGCTCATTTCGCCACGCAGGATATTGATGAGTTGCGGAAGCTCATCGATGCTGGACTTCCTCAGAATTTCGCCGACAGCGGTGATGCGCGGATCGTTCTTCAGCTTCCGCGTCGTTTCCCACTCGGCCCGCGCAGCCGGACTGGCGCGCAGCAAGTCGGCGAGCTGGGCGGCGGCATCGGTCTTCATAGTGCGGAACTTCAGACAGCCGAAGGCCGCCCCCCCATATCCAATGCGCGTATGCGAATAGAAGACCGGCCCCCGGCCGCTCAACTTTACGATGAGTGCTACGATCAGCATCAGAGGCGAAAGCAGGACAAGAGCGGTGCCTGCCATCACGATATCAACCGCCCGCTTGGATGCTCTGCCGACCACATGAGGCCGCGTTACTATGCGGCGATCGTTATTCGGCCCGGACTGCTCAACGTTCGGCCAGGGTTCACGAACTTCAATACTCTGTGCTTCCCAAGTCATCGACCGACTCCAAAAGTTTCCGGTTAGAACCTAATGAAGTCTGGTGCAGCGCAATGTGCTTGTCTGTGACCGCGGTCATAATGATTAGCAAATTCTTTATGCTAATACTACGATGCTATGGAGTTCTCTACGAATTCGGCGGCAGGGGATTTCTACATCCTAATTTTATTCGAGAATTTAACTTATATGACGTTCCACGCGCACGGCTTGAATAGATAAAGCCGGGCGTTGTAACTATTTTTTAGACAATTTTAATTTGGATCGCCCCAAAAATGGGCAATTCGGCTTAATACGCCCCCCGAATTCGACGGATGCTAGAAAAATATAATCTCTATAACTGCTGGTGTTGTCACTATTATTTGAGATGCTCTTGTCATATTCGATTGTTATTTGACTCTCAAGTTAGGACAATATAAATGATGCAGTGCAGCATCAGCTTACGACCAATCTGTTTGTTGGGGAGTTATGCGCATGGACGGAGCTACACAAACGCGAGACTATCGGGTCGCTATGGGCAAAGCGGCTATTAGCGTTGTTCCGGATACATCTTTGAACAACCGCATCTCAAGTGACGACGACTTCCCGTTCTGCCGCGCGACTATACGCAACTTCCGTCGCGGCGAACTTATTGCAGGTGCTGGAGTCTTCGTGGATATGTTCGCCCGCGTGCAGCGCGGACTTGTTAGCGCCAGCACGATGTTGCCGGACGGCAGGGAGTTCATCGTCGAGATCATTCCGAGGGGCGGTTTGATCGGCGAGCTTGAAGTATTGCGCAAGCAAATTCTGAATCTGGAGTATAGAGCCAGTTCGGATTGCGAGCTATACTTCTTCGAAGGCCGTCTGCTGCGGGAAAGGTACGCAACCGATCCGCAGTTTCAGGAGAAGGTCTTTTCGAGAACGCTTGCGCGTGTTTCAGAGCTGGAGCGCCGCATCATTTCGAATGCCGGATCGAGCCTGCAGTCGCGGCTGGCAGCAATGCTTCTGCGGTTATCTTCAGTTTACGGAAAGGACACGCCGGCCAACCGGGACGTGCTGGTCATCTCCCAGAACGATCTGGCGGCGACGCTTCCGGCTTCCCGTGAAAAAGTCAACCAGTGCTTGCGGCGCCTGCGCGAATGCAAGGTGATCGACGGAGCCCAGGGCAAGATCCGTATCCTCAACCGCAAGGCACTGGAAGCCTATGCCGACGGTGCAGCGTCGGCAAAATAACGCCTTCGTCACGATCCGGCTGCCATCCGCAGCCGGTCCGTGACCACTTCACCCCTCATGGACGGCGTAGGGGCCTAGCCGTCAAAGCATCCATTGTGTCTGTCGTCGGAGAGCTTCTATGAACGACATCGGCCAACTGCGTCCTGATGAGAGTGGGTCCCCCGTTTCGACGTTACGGTGGCCGGCTTCAGGTCGCTATGCAAAATTATGGAGGGACGGCATCGCTGCGTGCCCGGCGCTCGACCGTGTGGTCATCATCGATGACTATTCGACGGCGAGGGGTGGGGCGACCGCCCTTGCGGTACTGTCGGCAAAGCTCTTCTGCGGACTCGGCATTGCCGTGACCTATATCTGCGGCGACGATGGAGCGAACCAGGAGCTCGCATCCCTCGGCGTTTCAATCGTCAAGCTGAATAGCCGTGACCTCCTGAGTTCCAGCCGTGCCAAGGCTTTCGCGACCGGCATTCACAATCCCGCAGCCGGCAGCATGATTTCCGCCTGGGTGCGCGCCAACGATACGCCCAGGACAGCCTATCATGTCCATGGCTGGCATCAGATACTGTCGCCGGCTGTCTTCGACGCGCTCACACCTGTTGCCGATCGATGCGTCGTTCACGCACATGATTTCTTCAACGGTTGTCCCAATGGGGCCTTTTTCGATTATCAGGCGCAGGAGATCTGCAAGCGGCGTCCGCTCGGGACAGGCTGCATTTCCACCTCCTGCGACAAGCGCAGCTATGCGCAAAAGCTGTGGCGGACGGTTCGCGGCGCCAATCTCTTCCGTGCGCTGAGGAGCCGTCCAGCCTTCGGCAGGATCATCCTGCTCCATGAAAAAATGGCCGAGTTCCTGGTGCAATCCGGCTATCGGCCGGAACGGCTCGTCACCATCCGCAATCCGGTTGCACCACTGACGGCCGAGCGTATCACGGCCGAGGACAATGACGAGTTCGTCTTCATCGGCCGGTTGGACGAGGAAAAAGGCATCGAAGACGCGCTTGCCGCTGTGCGCAGGGCCGGAGCAAGGCTTTGCGTCGTTGGCGACGGGCCGCTGATGCCGAAGGTCATGGCGGCCGGTGATCATGTCAGGGCCATGGGCTGGCAGTCGCATGCGGAGATCGGCCGGATCATCCGCACTGCAAGTGCGCTTGTCATGCCGTCCCGCTATCCGGAGCCGTTCGGCCTTGTGGCGATCGAGGCGGCGCGCAGCGGCCTTCCTGTGATCATGACCAAGGGCGCCTTTCTTGCCGAGGAAATGGAGAGGGCCGGAATGGCGATCTCCTGCAACACGATGGACGAGGAAGGTTTCGCCGCAACGCTGACGGCCTTCCGCAGCCTGCCGAAAGAGGATGTCCGCCTCATGAGCGAACGTGCCTTCCGGCTGTCGCCCAATCTGGCAACGACACATGAAGAATGGCGCGATGCCCTTCTCGCACAATACCGCAGTCTGATTCCGACACATGTGGTGCCCGCGCCGAGGGGCGGGGCGATCGTACAAGGAGCGTTCAGGTGACCGTAAAAGCAGCAAGCTCTCTGCCCGAAGCAATGGCATTTCGTGGCGATGCGCCCGTCGTGGCAAGAAGCCGAGCCGTCGAAGCAGGCAGTAGGGCCGATGCGAAGCCCCTTCGTGTCGCTATCGTCCACTACTGGCTGGTATCGATGCGCGGTGGCGAAAAGGTGGTGGAAGAACTCTGCCGCATGTTCCCGCAGGCAGACATCTTCACGCTGGTGTATAATCCCGATCGCACCAGCGACTTCCTGAACAGCCGCAACATCCGTACGTCCTTCCTGCAGAAGATTCCGCGTTCGACGCGCCATTACACGAAGATGCTGCCGCTCATGCCCTTCGCGCTGGAGCACTTCGATCTTCAGGACTATGACCTTGTCATTTCAAGCGAATCCGGTCCCGCCAAGGGTATCATCACACGGGCGGATGCACTTCACATCTGCTACTGCCATTCGCCGATGCGCTACATCTGGGATCAGTTTCACCTCTATCGGCGCGGTGTTTCCTGGATCGGCAAGGCAATGATGTCACTCACGGCACCGATGCTGCGTGCCTGGGACGTGACGACCGCCTCACGCGTCGACACGTTCGTAGCGAATTCCAGCTATGTCGCGGGCCGTATCCGCCGCTTCTATGACCGCGACGCCGTCGTTATCTATCCGCCGGTTGCGACCGACGATTTCACCATCGGGCAAGGCAAGGGCGAATTCTATCTCTATGCGGGCCAACTCACCGCCTATAAGCGGCCGGATATTGCCGTGAAGGCCTGCACCGAAATGGGCCGCAATCTCGTCGTGATCGGTGAGGGCGAGCAGGAAGCCTATCTGAGATCAATCGCCGGACCGACGGTGCAGTTCCTCGGTCATCAATCCTTCCCGGTTCTGCGCGATCACCTGTCGCGCTGCCGCGCGCTGCTGTTTCCCGGCATCGAGGACTTTGGCATTCTCCCGGTGGAAGCGATGGCGTCCGGCCGGCCGGTTCTGGCTTTCGATGCGGGTGGCGCGCGCGAGACCGTCTGCGCACCGCATGTCGGCTTCCGCTTTGCCGAGCAGAGTACGGAAGCGCTGATGGAAACGATCACTGCCTTCGAAGCGGTCGAGGACACGCTTGATCCGGTGGCGATCCATAACCACTCCTTGAAATTCTCCGCATCAGTTTTCCGCGACCGCCTCGGTTCACTCATCGACGAGCAACTCGCCAAGCATGGCCATCAGGCAGCAAATCCCAACAGGAAGAAAGCAAGCTGACACGCCCAACCGGCCGAAAGGTCGGCAAAACCCCGGAGCGGCGGGCACCCCGGCGCTCCCCAGAAGAGGTTCGTTGTACATGGCCAAGGAATAGATCGTGTCAAGCGTATCGCATAGAACGGCGACAGCAAGTATCTGGACAATCAGCGGAAAATTCCTGGCACGGCTTCTCGATTTCGTGAGCCTGCTCGTCCTCGCGAGACTTCTGAKCCCGGCCGATTTCGGGATCGTCGCGATTGCCACCTCGATTCTCATCATCGTCGAGGCGATCCTCGACCTGCCACTCACCCAGGCGCTGGTGCGCGTTGCATCGCCATCCGAGCGGATGTTCGCCACTGCCTTTACGCTGAGCCTCATCAGAGGGACGTCGATCAGCCTGCTGATGATCATCATCGCCTGGCCGATGGCTCTCATCTACGACGATCCGCGGCTTTTTTCGCTCGTGGCCGTGGTTTCGATCGCGCCCGCGATGAGGGGCGTGATCAGCCCGCGCATGGTGGTTTTCATGCAGCGTTTCGACTTCCGCCGCGAATTCGCGCTCGATCTCATTGCCAAGGGATCAACCTTGATCTTCGGTGTCGGCGTTGCGCTTGCGACAGACAGTTACTGGGGGCTGGCGATCGGTGCTGTCGCCGGGCCGACGGCAGCGACCATCGTCTCCTATATCTTTGCGCCGATGCGGTTGAAACTCAGCCTCTCGGAATGGAAGCATTTCCAGGACATGATCGGCTGGAATACGGTTTCTCAGGTCCTCAACTCGCTCAACTGGCAGATGGACCGGCTGCTGCTGCCGCGCTTCACAAGCCTTTCCACTTATGGCGCCTTCAGCGTCGCGGATAATCTCGCCGGCATTCCCTATCAGACATTCGTCGGTCCGCTGATGCGCCCGCTGATGGCCGCCTTTTCCAATGTCAGCGACCGGGACAAGCAGATCACAGCCTATCTGAAGGCGACCAATGCGATCATGGTCGTGGCGGCACCCATCCTGCTCGTCATCATTTTCCTGGCCGAACCGATCCTGCGCATCGTCGTCGGCGAGAAGTGGGCCTTTGCGGCGTCGATCCTGCAGTGGCTCTGCATCGCCAGCCTGATCGGCCTGCCGACGACCATTATGCCGCCGCTCGTCATGGTTCTCGACAAGACCCGCTACGTGGCGCTCCGGATGTTCGCTGAATTTGCAGTGAGGGCGCCAGTTACCGTGCTCGGCGTCGTCATGTTCGGGCTTGACGGTGCGTTGGCGGCGCGCGTCATCGCTGCCGTTGTTGCCTATATCGTCTGCCTTGCCATCACATGGAAGCTGATCGGCGTCTCGATCGGCGCGCAGCTTTATGCATTCATCCGGCCGCTCGCGGCCAGCCTGCCGATGATCGGTTTCCTGCTCTTGGTCCAGCCCGTTCTGATTGCCATGCCGCTCGGCATCGAACTCGTTGTCGGCGTCGGCCTCTGCAGTAGTGCCGCGCTTGCAATCTTCTGGGTTTCCTCCCTGCTCCTGTGGCAGGTCGTCGGGCGGCCCGACGGGCTGGAAGCCATCGTCGTCAGGAAGATCATGCCCCGGCGAAACGGAGCCGTCGTTTCATGATCGGCTTTCAAAAACCCAATAACAGATCTGGAATCTCCGGGAGGGAGAAAATGCGCTATACGAAATTCGCCGGAAGATTTGCGCTTCTTATGATCATCGGCCTTTTCGGCCCGCCAGGCCCCCGTGTGAGCCAGGCGGAAGAGCCGCTAAACCTCGACGATTTCCAGATGACCTTTGCCGAAGACTTCAACACGCTCGACGTTTCGGCCTGGGGCGAGAACGGATCACGCTGGATTGCGCATACGCCATGGAACGGCGATTTCGGCGATGCCCGTTTTACCGACCCCATGGACGGTTTCCCCTTCAGCGTCGATAACGGCATCTTGCGGATCGAGGCGCGGAAGGATGCGGATGGTAAGTGGYGCTCCGGTCTGCTCGCCTCCACCAATCCGAAGGGCGAAGGCTTCTCCCAGAAGTTCGGCTATTTTGAAGCGCGCATGAAGCTACCGCCCGGCAAGGGCGTCTGGCCGGCTTTCTGGCTCATCGGCCTCGACCGGTCCAAATTCACCTCGGAAGTCGACGTGATCGAATACTATGGCCGTGCGCCCGGCGAGTTCAGCATGGGCTATCATGTCTGGCGGCCGAGCAACCAGCACACGACGGACGGCCATCTCACGAATGTGCCCGAAGGCTCGCTCAGCAGCGACTACCATACTTTTGGCGTCGATATCGGCCCACAGAGATCGACCTTTTATCTGGATCGCAACCCTCTCTGGAGCTTCGATACGCCGCCGGAGTTCGAGATGCCCTTCTATCCGCTGGTCAATCTCGCGCTCGGGTCAGGCTGGCCGATCGATGAAACGCCGAACCCGTCCTATCTGCTGGTCGATTATATCCATGTCTATCAGCGCAAGAGCCTCGTTTCCGCGAATAAGGACTAGGGTTAAAACCCAATCAAACTATTGATTAAATTATCTCTGTATGATTCACTTCGGTAATAATGGGAGTTTGAATCATGGCAGGAGAATTCTGGCTTGATGACCGACAGTGGGCGGTGATCGCTCCTCTGCTTCCGACGAACCAACCCGGCGCTCATCGAACTGATGACCGCCGGGTGATCAGCGGGATTATCCACGTCCTGCGATCGGGTTGCCGGTGGCAGGATTGTCCAGCTTGCTACG
>NZ_JBFUBG010000116.1:0-16158 GCF_056405875.1 Rhizobium sp. P1_E6
ACCAGCTGGTCCTGCAGCTGGTCGATTTCTTCCTGGACCTTCTTCTTGTCGACGCCGTTTTCGGTCGCGGCAACAAGCTTGGCCTTGATTTCGCCGACGACGTCGATGGCGCTGTCCATGGCGGTGTAGGCGGTGTCAACCTTTGCAGCACCGAGGCCGAGAGCGTCGGAAACGGCACCGAGAGCCTTGTTGTCCGAACGCATGGTCGTTGCGATCGACCAGTAGGCAGCGTTGTCGGAAGCCTTGCCGACGCGGTAACCCGTGGAAACGTGGTTCTGCGTGCTGTTGAGGCCCTGGTTGACGTTACGCAGCGTCTGGAGAGCTGCCTGGGCGGAATTGTTCGTGTTAATGCTCGTCATAAGTGTGTCCCCTAGAAAACTAGATACAAAAAAGGAGGACATACCGGACTATAAATACCGGCGATGACGGACCAGCTTCATGCCACTCGGTGCCTTTGTTTCTTGGCCCAAACCCGTCATGTCCAGGGCAATCTCGCAGCCAATACTTGCCAACTTCTTAAAAGCGGAGCTCCCGGCCAAGCCGCTTCAATTGCATGGTTAATGTTGGTTGAATCAATCTTCGAAATCGTAGCTTTCGCGGAAAGCGGGCATTCGTCCGCACCGGTTTCAAGCAAGCTTCGAATGCCAATGTGGCAGAAGCCGGGATAGTATCGTCGGGCAACCTGCATTCTGCGGGAGGGCCTGATTGCGCGTCCCGTCGGTCACATTTCATGCCGGAACATTTCCTTACGGAGTTAGGTTTTGAACAGCAAAGTTTCGTTCTCGGCGGCATCCCGGGATTATCAGGCAGGCCGCTACACACAGTCCCTGGCGACGCTCAACCAGCTCATCGATACACAGAAGGACGCCAAGACCTACGCTCTCCTGGCCAAGAACCTGCTGCAACTGGGCTTCAAGACCGATGCTGCCAGATCCTACTGCCTGGCGGCCGATTGCGCCGGACAGGGTTCGCTCGAATATCTGAAGACTGCCGCGAAGATCCACCTTGAGGCCGGCAACGAGGACGAAGCGCTTCTGATCGCCATGCGCAACCTTTCCAAGGCGCAGGAAGATCCGGAACTCGCCTTCACCATCGCCTCGGTTTATCTTGGCAGGCAGCAGCGGGATCTGCTGCGCCCCTTCAAGAAGGTGCTGTCCGAGAGCCAGAATCCGGAGCATTCGCGCCTTGCCGCGCAGTTGCTCAACGACGACCTCATGGACGAGACGAACCAGACGCTCGCCCGCAATCTCTTCCGTCGCTATCCGAACAATCTTGCTTTCCGGTTCCTTTATCTCGTCTGCCTGCGCGAATTCAACGAGTTCAGCGAAATCAGCAAGCATCAGGCTTTCATCGACGCCGCCCTGGTCAAGAACGACATCGATGTGCTCAAGAAGGACAACCCGTTCTATCATCTGCACTGGTGCGGCAACGAAGATTATAACCGCCATGCCGCTATCGGCACGAAACCACTCGATCCCGCCCGCGTGGCTTACCGGCGCGGCCTGCCCCATACATGGTCGGACAAGATCCGCATCGGCTACATGTCCTCGGACTTCTGGGACAAGCACGCGACGATGAAGCTGCTGCAGCGCGTCCTTGAGCTTCACGATCGCAACCGCTTCGAAATCACGCTCTTCGACCACACGCTGCCGGAGCACAAGCTGAACAACAACACGACCGACCGCAGCCGTTGGGGCAAGGTCATAGACATCTACGGCCTATCGGACGAGGCGATCTTCAAAACCGTCCGTATGGAAAATATCGACATCATGGTCGATCTGAAGGGTCATACTTCCGGCAGCCGTGCCGTTTCCTTCAACCTGCCGCTGGCGCCGATCCAAGTCGCCTGGCTGGGCTTTCCCGGCAGCACGCTCAATGTCGACCTCGACTACGTCATCGGCGATCACTCGGTGCTGCCTGACGTCGCCAAGCCCTTCTACCACGAGAAATTCCTGCGCATGCCGGAGAGCTACCAGCCGAACGATCCGGCGAACCGGCCGCAACCGCAGCCGGTCACGCGCGAGCAGCTGGGCCTGCCGGAAGATGCCTTCATCTTCGCATCCTTCAACGGTAACCGTAAGATCACTGCTGAAGTCGTCGACAGCTGGTGCAGGATTCTCAAGCGCGCGCCGAACAGCGTGCTCTGGCTGATGGCGAATACCGCGCGCAACCAGGCAAATCTGCTGGACCGCTTCCAGGCCGGCGGCATCTCGCCCAAGCGGATCATCTTCTGCCCGCGCGCGCACTACGAACAGCATATCAGCCGTCAGCAGGCGGCCGACCTCGGCATCGATACCTTCCCCGTCAACGGACACACCACCACTTCGGAACAGCTCTGGGGCGGTCTTCCCGTTCTAACCGTGAAGGGCACCAACTTCGCATCACGCGTCAGCGAAAGCCTGCTGAGAGCGATCGATCTGCCGGAACTCGTTGCCGAGGACATCAAGGCCTATGAGGACCTCGCCGTCGAGCTTGCGCTCAACCCCGAGCGCGTCACCGCATACAAGGAGCATCTGCGGGAGAAGCGCTATATCGCGCCCCTCTTCGATGCCGAACGCTTCTGCCACCATCTCGAACATGCGTATGAGCTGATGACCGAGCGGGCCAAGCAGGGCCTCGGCCCCGACCATATCGACGTTCCGGCACTGCCGCCGCGCACCGAGCCCTTTGGTTCGAACAGCTGAGGCCGGCTTAGGCGCATCCAGCAACACAAAACCCGCCGGATCGCTCCGGCGGGTTTTGTGTTTGTGAGAGGACAGAAAATGCGAGACGGCAGGCTCGCCTTTGTCCGTCTCGCCTTTGCCCGTCAGCTGAAAGAGCGCACGAGACTGCCGACCAGAAGGTTCCAGCCGTCGATCAACACGAAGAAAAGGATCTTGAACGGCAGAGAGATCGATGTCGGCGGCAGCATCATCATGCCCATGGCCATGGTGATCGTCGCAACGATCAGGTCGATGACGAGGAAGGGCAGGACGATGAGGAAGCCGATTTCGAAACCGCGCCGGATCTCCGAGATCATGAAGGCGGGAAGCAGGATGCGGTAGTCGATCGGCTCGGTCGTCTGGATATTCTGGCCGCGCTCGCGGGCAAGGTCGGCAAAGAGCGCCAGATCCTTGTCGCGGGTATTGGCAGACATGAAGGTGCGGAACGGCTCGGCAATGCGCTGAACTGCCGTCGCCTCGTCGACCTGGTTGGCGAGCAGCGGCTGAACGCCGTCCTGCCAAGCCTTATCGAAGGTCGGCGACATGACGTAGAAGGTCATGAACAGCGAAAGCGAGAGAAGGATCATGTTCGATGGGGTCGAAGAGAGGCCCATGCCCGAACGCAGGATCGAAAAGGCAATGATGAAGCGCGGGAAGCTCGTCACCATGATGAGGATGCCCGGCGCGACCGAAAGCACGGTCAGGAGGCCGAATGTCCTGATGATCCAGGCGGCGGCGGAGCCGTCGACCGGAATGTTCAATAGATCAGTCGGCAGCTGCTGGGCCACTGCCAGTTCCGGCACCGCCATCATGGCGGCAAGGAAAACTACGAGTCGAATCATTCGATGACAAAGGTCCTGAACATGACCTTCGATACGCGCCCTTGAGAGCGAAGGTCAACACGTTCCTGGATGTCATCCTTGAGATATTGAAAGCCGCGCGGCCCTTCGATCTGCTGAAGGGAAATGGTCCTGACGTAAGCGAGGATATCCTGGTGAATATCCTCGGCGACCTTGACATCCGGCGGTCCGTTGAACATCAGCGCCACCTCGAGTCGGATCCAGTTTTCCGAGGGATAAGCGAGGTTCGATGTGACCGGGTCGAGCAGCACGATGTTATTGGCTTCGTTAGCGATTTTCGGAAGACCGCCCTCGGCCTTCTTCTTGGCCTCGGCCTCCTTGGCCTGCTCGGCCTCCGCGGCGCTGCGGATGTTCGGGGCCACCATGTTGCCGACCGCCCAGCCGCCGCCGGCGCCGACGAGCGTCAGCACGGCAAGGCCGATGATCGTCATCACCATGCCGCCCGACTTCTTTTTCTTGCCTTCGCCTGTTTCGTTGTCTGCCATCTTGGTTCAGCCTCAGAGTGGCGAGAAAAGATCGACAGCCTGCTGGCCGCGCGGCGGCTGCTGCACTTCCATCAGGCGGCCGCGGCCACCGTAGGAGATGCGGGCTTCGGCGATCTTGTCGTAGGAGATCTGGTTGTCGGCATTGACGTCCTGCGGACGCACGATACCGGCGACGTTGAGGATGCGCAGCTCCTGGTTCAGGCGAACTTCCTGCGAACCGCTGATGACCAGGTTGCCGTTTTCGAGAATGCCCGTGACAACAGCGGCAACCAGAAGGTTGAGCTTGTCGGTGCGCTCGATCTTGCCCTTGCCGTCGGTGCTCGTGTCGGAACCGTAGGTCAGGTCCGTCTTGGACTGTGGCGTCCAGCCGAAGACCTGGGCGTTGACATCCCAGTTCATGCCGCTCGAATTCTTGCGGCTGCGGTTGGTCTCGTTGTCGAAGGATCCCTTGTCGTTGATCTGGATATCAACCGTCAGAATGTCGCCGACGTTCAGGGCGCGCGCATCCTTGAAAAGCGCAGCCTGTGAATCGCTCCACAGCGAATAGCCCTGGGCGACAGCGCGCGGCTGCTTCGGATAGAGCGCCATCTGCGGTGTTTGGCCGTAGGCGAGACCGCTGCCGATCGGGCTCATGGCAGGCGCGCGGCCGATCTCGTTGACTGCCGTGGACTGGCAGCCCGCAAGGAGGGCAACGGCGGCGACCACAGCCGGTAAACGCTTATTCATGAAGGATCCTTCGAGGTATTGGGATCAGACGCACTTGCGATGATGCCGGCGATACTGGCAGCCTTGGTGGAGTCCATTTCATTCAGGATCAGGCTGGACTGGCGCGGCCCGAGCCGCATGATGACGGCGGCCGCCAGTTCGGGCCTGACGTCCTGCAACTGCAGGGCTGCCGCATCCGGCTTCATCTTCTTGTAGATATCCGTCAAGCCGGCCTCAGCCTGCTTGAGGAAATCATCACGCCGCTTCAGCCAGTCCTGATATTCAGCCTTGCGCTTGTCCATCTCGGCAATGCGACCGTCGATATCGGCGCGCAACTTCTCGAGCTCCTGCTTCTGCAGGAGATAGCGCTGATCGCGCGCGRGATCGGCAATATTCGTGCAGAACTGCTTGACCTCGTCCGTCGAGGTGATGTCGCCGAGCGGCGCCACTTCCTGGGCGAAGGCGCCGGGAATGGTAAGCAGCACCAAGCCTGCGGCCGGCAAAGCCAGCCGGCGCAACAATTCGACGATCGGGTTCTCGTTCTTGATCTTGATCATTGCAGCACAAGCTCCGCTTGCAGGGCGCCTGCAGATTTGATGCCCTGGAGAATGGCGATGATGCCATCCGGTTTGACGCCGATGTTGTTGAGACCGGCAACGAGGGTGCGAAGGTCAGGACCGTCGATGATCGCGACCCGCCCGCCCGTTTTCTGTGCCTGGATATCCGTCTGCGGCTGGACAGCGGTCTCACCGCGCGAGAAGGGCTCCGGCTGGATGATCTGTGGCGTTTCGGTGACCTGCACGGTCAATGTGCCGTAGCTGACGGCAACCGGCGAGACGCGAACATCCGAGCCGATGACGATCGTGCCGGTACGTTCGTTGATGACGACCTTGGCCGGCGTGTCGGTTTCGACCACGAGGTTTTCGATATCGGCCATAAGGCGTGTCAGATCGGCCTCGCGCGGCTTCTCGATGACGACTTCCTGCGAATCCTTGGCTTCCGCGACCGGACCGCCGAAGCGGGCCTTGGCGTAGCCGTTGACGATATCAGCAATGCGGATTGCGGTGGAGAAGTCCGGGTTGCGGAGCTGCAGGACGAGGTTGACCGAATCCTTGAAGCGGGACGGCAGCTCGCGCTCGATGATGGCGCCACCCGGCACACGGCCGGCCGTCGTCACACCCTCGGTCACGGTCGCGGCCTGTCCCTGAGCCTGAAAGCCGGTGACGATGGCGGCGCCCTGGGCGACGGCATAGATCTGGCCGTCGGCGCCTGACAGCGAGGTCATGACAAGCGTGCCGCCGCGCAGCGACGTCGCATCGCCGAGCGAGCTGACCGTCACGTCGATGCGGCTGCCGGGACTGGCGAAGGGCGGCAGGTTGGCGGTGACCATGACGGCGGCCGTATTCTTGGCGTTCGACTGGCCGCCCTGCGTGGAGATGCCGAGGTTCTGCAGCATCGCGCGCATGGACTGCTCGGTGAAGGGCGAAGCACGGAAACCATCGCCGGTTCCCTGCAGGCCGACAATAAGGCCATAGCCGATGAGCTGGTTGTCGCGGCCGGCCTGAAGCGAGGCAATGTCCTTGATGCGGGACGTCAGCGCCCATGCAGGCGCGACATCGGTCAGGCTCATCGCCAGAACCGCAACCAGGCTCAGAATGCGAAAGAAGAACTTCATTTTGCCCTCACATGGACCGTACCGTCGGCGAGCACGGTGCCGCTGACGATGATGCCGGAATCCATATTGCGTGCACGGATCATCTGGCCGGTCGCACCATCTTCGAGAGGCGAGCCGGCAGCGGAAATGGTCATCTGGCCAAGCTGGAATACCAGGCGGATATTGGAACCGCGCGTGACCGTATAAGGCTCGCGCAGGGCGGAGACCGAAATCGTCCGGCCCGGCAGGAGCGTGCGCTTGGAAACAAGCCCTTCGACCTGGGAGACCGATTTTGCATAGTCTCCACTGAGATTAGGATTGGTGACCTCAACCTCCTGAAGCTGGCCGCTCGAAATCGTGTCGCCGGGATAGATGATCGTCGTCGGGACGACGGCATAACCCATGCCGGCATCCGCTGCTGCCGGCATGAACATGCCGGCGATTGCGATTGTGGCCGCAGCCACCCATCCCTGGACGTGTCCTGCCCGGCGAAACGTCATGTTCGGCCCTTCCCTCTTACTTCAGGTTCTTGCTGACGATGGATGCCATTTCATCAGCGGTCGTGATCACCTTGGAATTCATTTCATAAGCGCGCTGGGCCGATATCAGCTCGGTGATTTCCTTGACCGGATCGACGTTGGAGGATTCCAGGTAACCCTGCTTGAGATAGCCCATATTGTCTTCGTCGGGATTGCTGATGACAGCTTCGCCGGAGGCCGGCGTTTCCTGGAAGAGGTTGTCGCCGATCGGCTGCAAGCCGGCTTCGTTGACGAAGTCGGCGAGCGTAAGCTGGCCGAGAGTGGTCGGAGTCGTCTGACCGGGCAGCTTGGCGGTGATTTCGCCGGAGCGGCTGATCGTCAGCTCGGTGGAGCCCTGCGGAATAGTGACGCCGGGGATGACTTCATAGCCGTCGATGTTGACGAGCTGGCCCTGGTCGTTCTTGTTGAGCGCACCGGCGCGGCTATAAAGCGTCGTGCCATCCGTCGACTGGATTTGGAAGAAGCCCTTGCCGACAATTGCGACGTCGAGGTCGTTGCCGGTCTGGGTCAATTCGCCCTGCAGATGCAGGTTGCGCACCGCCGAGGTCTGGACGCCGAGACCGATATTGGCGCCTTCGGGAACGACAGCCTGGTTGGCGCGGTTGGCGACACCCTTGGCACGTTCAGTCTGGTAGAGAAGATCGGTGAACTCGGCGCGGGCGCGCTTGAAACCGGTCGTATTGATGTTCGCGATGTTGTTCGCGATGACTTCCAGGTTGGTCTGCTGGGCATCCATGCCCGTTGCTGCGATGGCGAGCGCTCTCATGTGTTCGTCCTCAAATCAGTTACATCTGCATCTTGGTGACTTCGAGGAAGGCCGAGACGACCTTGTCGCGAATGGCAATTGCAGTCTGGAGGGTCTGCTCCGCCTGCAGCATGGAATCGACGACTTCGCGCGTGGAAGCCGTGCCTTTGATGCCGGCAAAGGACATGTTTTCCGCGCCCTTCAGGCTGCTGACGGCTTCGGTCGCCATGTTGCCCATGACGGAGGCGAAGCTCACGCCGCCGGATGCACCGGCCGCAGCAGATGAGGTTGCGGTCGAAGAGGAGGCGGAGTTTTCGGTATCGACGGCGCCCAGGGCGCGGCTCATCGAAAGATTGCTTACATTCTGTACGCTGCTGATCATTATTGTCCGCTCTTCAGGAGATCGATCGTCGATGAAATGAGGTCGCGAGTCTGCTTGATCGTCTGCAGATTGGCGTCATACGAGCGGTTGGCTTCGCGCATGTCGGCCATCTCGATCAGGATGTTGACGTTTGGCATCTTGACGATGCCCTTCTCGTCCGCAGCCGGATTGCTCGGGTCGTATTCCTTGGTGAAATCGCCTTCGTCGGTACCGATCTTCTTGACGTTGACGGTCTCGACGCCGCTGGTGCGGTCAAGCTGCTGGCCGAAGGTGATCGTCTTGCGGCGATAGGGGTCGGCGCCTGGCGTATCGCCGGTCGAACGGGCGTTGGCGATGTTTTCCGAGACGATACGCAGACGTGTCGACTGCGATTCGAGCCCGGAGCCTGCGATTTTCATTGCTGCTGAGAGCGGATCCATGAGCCTATTTCCTTAGCGTCATCAACATCATTCGATGAAAGGAACTGACCAGCGAGGTGTTCAGGTCGTACTGACGCTTGATCTCGCCGGACTTGGAGAGTTCTTCGGCCACACCGACGGTGTTGCCGGATTCCTGAACGCCGATTTCCTGGTCGAGCGCGGCATCCTTCACGTCGATGTCGCTGCCGGTGCTGAAATTGTTGCCACTCAGATGCATCGGATTGGTACGTGCCATGGTCACGTCCGACTGATCGAGCACCGCCTGAAAAGGCGTTACGTCCTTCGCACGGAACTTCGGCGTGTTTGCATTCGCGATGTTGCCGGCAACAACCTCCTGACGAATCGTCAGCCATTCCGCCTGCTTTGAAGCCAAGTCGAAAAGTTGAATCGGTTGCATGAGAACTCTCCGTTTTTACTACGCCGAACCTAGGGCGGTAATCTTGCGTGGGACTTACGGTAAATGCAGGCTTTACAAGCCATTCTTCGAGATTACTTGCAGACACCGGCCAACCGCCGCCCGGCCGTTCTCCGACAGGACCTCGCAGCGATTCGTCTTTTTGCCTGAACTGAAGCGCGTCGCGATCCCCGGGATCGTCTGCCGCGCCTCAGGCTTTGTTTTCGCATGCTGGTATCGCAAAAACCGCCGCACACTTTTGCGCGGCATGCTTCAGTTGTTCTGGTAGATTTCACCCTTGGAGGTGACGATCACCCATTTGCCATCGCGCTGTTCCAATGTGGCAAGGCGGCTTTCGTCAGGCAGGATCGAGCCGACGCGCACGACATACATTCCCGAGGGATCTTCAATGAGCGCTCGGCCGTTGGCCACGTGCAGCAAACGGAAAGAGCCTTTGCCGGGGAAAGGCTGATCTTCCATCGAGGCGTCGCCGTCGCGCTCCTTGCCGAGTTCGGAAACGGTTGCCGTCGTCATATTGTCGATCGGTGGGACTTTCTTACCTTCATCCTTCTTATTGACCATGGCGAGCGGTGAAACGCTGAAGACGTTGCGTGCCGGCCAGTCCGGCAATTCACGCGAGGCATTGCTATCGGCGACGCTGACGCCAAACTTGTCCTCGTTGAAGAAGACGTACCAGGGGAAGAAGGCGGAAGCGCCGGCAAGTGCCAGACCCAAGAAGGTCAGCGCGCGATCGAGCAGCACTGCCTTGTTACGCTCTTTCAGCGCCGCGATCCGTTCGTCTTCGAAATCGGCCATGATCAGGCCCTCCTTTGAATAGGCGCACTCGGAGTCGGTACGCCGGCGGCGGCCTTGAGAGCACCGGCAAGATCGGCGAAGGCATCGAGCGATTCGCGGTCTCCCGGAGACTGTTTCAGGACGTCATAGATGATCGGCACCTGCTTGACCGCCATGTCGAGATCGGGATCGGCGCCCGGACGGTAGCCGCCGATAAGGCGCAGGTCGCGCGTTTCCTCGAAGCGGTGGATCAGTACCTTGAGGCGGGAAACCAGCTTCTCCTGATCCGGAGTCCAGGCCTTGCGGGCAAGACGCGAGATGGATGCGAGCGGATCGATCGGCGGATAGCGCCCCTCCTCCGCCAGGCTTCGCTGGAGAACGATATGACCGTCCAGAATACCGCGCGTGGAGTCGGCGATCGGGTCGTTATGATTGTCGCCATCGACGAGGATGGAGATGATCGCGGTGATGGTGCCGGCGCCTTCCTGACCGGGACCGGCGCGTTCCAGAAGACGCGGCAGCTCGGTGAAGACCGAAGCCGGATAGCCGCGGGCGATCGGCGGCTCGCCGGAAGCGGTCGCCACTTCGCGGATCGCGTGGGCAAAACGCGTAACACTATCGATGATGAAGAGAACGTTTTCGCCCTTGTCGCGAAAGTGCTCGGCGATCGTCACGGCTGTCAGCGGCGCCATCTTGCGCAGCATCGGGCTCTCATCGCTGGTGGCAACGACGGCGATCGCCTTCTTCATATCGCTGCCGAGCGTATCCTCGATGAATTCACGGACTTCGCGACCGCGTTCGCCGACCAGCGCGATTACCACCTTGTCGAAGGCGTCGGCGCGGGCCAGCATCGACAGCAGCGTCGACTTGCCGACGCCCGAGCCGGCGAAAATGCCGAGACGCTGACCGAGGCAGAGCGGCGAGAAGATATCGATCGCGCGCACGCCGGTCTTGAAGCCGTTTTCGACGCGCTGACGCGTCATCGAAGGCGGCGCGGTGTTCGAGATCGAACGGCGGTCCAGGCTTTCGGTGATCGGGCCGAGACCGTCGATCGGCTCGCAGAGGGAATTGATGGTGCGGCCGCACCAGCTATCTGACGGAGATATGCGGAAAGCACCCTTGCGAATGACGACGTCGTGGATGCCGATCGGCTCGCCCGGTTCGATAGGGCAGACATAGATCAGATCCGGCTCCACCTTGACCACTTCGCCGAGATGGATGCCCGTCGCGGATTTATGCGCCACGAACTCGCCGAGGCGTACATGCCGGGAAAGGCCGCGGACGGTATAATGGCCGGCGGCGATCGTGTGCACCCGACCGCCATGTGTCACCGAGAATTCCGGCGAGGCGTAGCGTTTTGCAAGCTCGCCGAGATGTGTGAGCTTCGGCGAGAGCGCGTCCTCAGTCAACAGGGTGGTGTTCATGCTTCACACCCTGCCTTAACGGCTGCCGCCCAGCGTCTGGACCGCTTCCTTGAAGGAGTCTTCGCTATCGCGCATCAGCGACGAGACGCTGTCGAACGCCCTGTTGACCTCGATGAGCTGCGTCATCTCGTGCATCGCATTGACGTTGGAATTTTCAAGATAGCCCTGCTCCACACCGACGTTGAAGCGGTCGACGACAGCGCGCGGCTGCTCGGTCGTCATGATGCCGCTGTTTTCGTAGCGCAGGTAACCCTTGTCGATATCTGCTTCGAAGAGGCCGAGTGAACCGACCTGCCGGTCATTCTGATAAATGATGCCATCCGTGCCGACCTTCGGTTCGCCGCCGCCAGTGTTGAGTACGATCGGCGCACCGCCTGCATCGAGAACCGGATAGCCGCGGGTGGAAACCAGCTCGCCGGTGTCACGGATCGTGAAGCGGCCGTCCCTCGTCAGAACGCGGCCGGCCGGCGTGTCGAGAGAGAACCAGGCATTGCCCTTGATGGCGAAGTCGAGCATGTTGCCGGTGTGCTGCATTTCGCCATGACTGGTGTCCAAGTAGTCGTTGCCCTGAGAGACGAAGGCTACCTTGGTGTTCGTCTTGTTCTCGTTGTTCGCCAACATTTCATCGAACTTTACCTCGGTGCCGCGAAAACCAGTCGTGTTCACGTTGGCCATGTTGTCGGCGATCGTCGTCAGGCGTTTTTCGAGGGCCATCTGCGACGACAGGGAAACGTAAAGACCGGATTGCATGTCGGTAAGCTCCACATTGGCGATAAACGGGACGAAACACCGGGCTCCTTTTAGTTCGGCCACGGGTTCCGCTGAGCGGCATCTCAGACATGGGCGCGCATAGGCCCACTCGTCACGTTCAATATGAAGGTAAATCCTTGCGCGAAACTGGTAGCGCAAATGAATGCGCAAAAGCCGCGTTCATCAGCCTCACGCAAGGCACAAACCCTATCCGTCGCAAAGAAAAGCAACGTTCAGATTGGGCTGACGATGAATATTATTATCGGATTTGTAGTTGTCTGCGGCTGTATCATCGGTAGCTTCATGGCGATGGGCGGCGAAATCGATGCTCTTTTTCAGCCCTTCGAATTCGTGATCATCGGCGGCGCCGGTCTCGGCAGCTTCATCATGGCCAACCCCATGAAGGTGGTGAAGGACTCCGGCAAGGCGCTCGGCGAGGCCTTCAAGCATTCCGTTCCCAAGGAACGCAACTACCTCGACACGCTTGGTGTCCTTTATTCGCTGATGCGCGACCTGCGTACGAAGTCGCGCAACGAAATCGAAGCGCATATCGACAACCCGGCCGAATCGACGATCTTCCAGCAGGCACCGACGGTTCTGAAGAACAAGGAACTGACGGCCTTCATCTGCGACTACGTGCGCCTGATCATCATCGGCAACGCCCGCTCTCACGAGATCGAGGCGCTGATGGACGAAGAAATCAACACCATCCTTCATGACAAGCTGAAGCCTTACCACGCAATCCAGACAATGGGCGACGCGTTCCCGGCCATCGGCATCGTCGCGGCGGTTCTCGGCGTCATCAAGGCCATGGCGCATATCAACGACTCGCCGGAAGTGCTCGGCCACCTCATCGGTTCGGCACTCGTCGGCACATTCCTCGGAATTCTGCTTTCCTACTGCGTCTGCTCCCCGATCGTTTCCCAGATCAAGATCGTCCGCTCAAAGCAGCACCGCCTCTACGTCGTCGTCAAGCAGACCCTGCTTGCCTACATGAACGGCTCGGTGCCGCAGGTCGCCCTCGAATACGGCCGCAAGACGATCTCGGCGTATGAACGCCCGTCGATCGACGCAGTGGAGCAGGAAATGATGAACCCAGGTGGCGAAAACAAGGCAGCTTAAATGACTATGAGCAATGCTTCGCATGACAACCAGACAATGGATCCTGTCCTTCTTGCCAAATTGACCGGCGGTCTTGGCGACAAGGGCAGGGTTGCCAAGCTCTGCAGTTCCTTCGGCGATATCTACAGCGAATTCCTTCCCGACATCCTGAAGAGCGAAACCGGCCTCGATGTGACAGTCGGCTATCTCGGCTGCGAGATAGGCTACAAGAATCATCTGATCGACGATCTCAGCACCAATATGACGCTCGTCGATGCGACGCTGCGCAACTGGTCCCAGAACATCACGATCGGCTGCGGCAACGGTTTCGTCATTACCTTGATGGAACATCTGCTTGGCGCTACCGCCGAAACGATCGAGGAGCCGGCCGACCGGCTTCTCTCCATTATCGAGCTCGACCTCGCCGTCATGGTGTTCGACAAGATTTCCAAGGTGCTGCGTTCGGCCGTCAACGCGCCGGGCGGCTTCGAGCCCAGCCTGTCGGCTCCCTTCGCTCTTGACGCACGCATCCGTCCGCCGGAAGACCGTTCGGATGAATTCGCGGCTGCGATCAACATGTCGATCACGCTTGCCGGCATCACGTCCGAATTCAGCCTGATCGTCCCCCAGGCGGCGCTGCTCAAGACCAAGGTTTCGGCCCCGAAGGCTAAGAAGCAGCCGARCAAGTCGCCGGAGTGGACGGAGCAGATCGGCGACCAGGTTCGCCGGTCGCAGGTGACGCTCGAAGCGAAGATCCGCCTGCAGGATCTGACGCTGCGGACGATCTCCAAACTGATGGCCGGCGACGTCATTCCCTTCCGCGACAGCGGCGACGTGCGCGTCGAAGTCAGCGCCAACAGCCGAGAATTGTATGTGTGCGAGTTCGGGCGTTCAGGCGACAACTACATGGTGCGAGTGAAAGACACCATGAATTCGGATGATGAGTTGATCCGGCACTTAATGAATTAATCGGTTCTCTCGCTTTCAGCGCCGCAAAGGCAGTTTGAGGCAAGTTTCAACTGGAATAGTGATTTCATGGCTACGAAGAAGACACAGCAGAATAGTGACCTCTCCCTGGACATGCCGGGCAGTGAAGCCGATCTGGATCAGGCTATCGACGATCTGCGCGGCGTGCTGAAGAAAGATGCGGATAGCGACCTTCCGCAGTTCGGCGACGACCTGCAGAACGATGCTTTCGCAGCAGGTACGGACCTCTCGCCTTTCGGCGGCGATGCCGGCGAAACCTCGTTCGGCGGCGCCGATTTCGCAGGCAGCGATTTCGGGGGCGGCGACTTCGGCGGCAATGCCGCAGACATGGGTGCAGCAGGCTCTCCCAGCCTTGGCGCCGCACCGAGCTTCGGCGGCAACTCCTTCCAGTCCGCTCCGGCACCGCTCGGCAGCGCACTGAATTCGAACTTCGACCTGATCATGGATATTCCTATCGATGTCCAGATCGTGCTCGGGACGAGCCGTATGCAGGTTTCCGGCCTGATGAACCTCACCGAGGGTGCTACTATCGCGCTCGACAAGAAGATCGGCGAGCCGGTCGAAATAATGGTGAACGGCCGCAGGATTGCGCGCGGTGAGATTACGGTCCTTGATAATGACGACACCCGATTCGGTGTAAAACTGATAGAAGTTTTGAGCACGAAAAAAGCCTGATCCCTGTGCGGGACGGAGAGGTTAGACCATGATGGACTTTGACGATTTCGGCGGCGCACTTGCCGGGAAACCGTTGACCCAGGCTGAAAAGGCGGCGGCAGTTCTTCTCGCTATGGGGAAGGGAGTCGCCGGCCGACTGCTGAAATATTTCACGCAGGCCGAGTTGCAGACCATCATCGGATCTGCCCAGGCGCTTCGCGCGATCCCGCCGGACGAGCTTCTTCAGCTCGTCGGCGAATTCGAGGATCTCTTCACCGAAGGCGCCGGTCTGATGGACAACGCCAAGGCGATCGAGGCCATCCTCGAGGAAGGGCTGACGCCTGACGAAGTCGACAGCCTGCTCGGCCGCCGTACCGCCTTCCAGGCCTACGAGACCTCAATCTGGGATCGCCTCGCTGAGGCGGAACCTACTTTCGTCGCTCAGTTCCTGCTGCGCGAACATCCGCAGACCGTCGCTTATATCCTGTCCATGATGCCTTCGTCCTTTGGCGCAAAGGTGCTGCTGCAGCTTCCCGACAACCGCCGCGCCGACATCATGAACCGTACGGTCAATATGAAGGGCGTCAGCCCGAAGGCCGCGCAGATCATCGAAAACCAGGTGATGACGCTGCTCGCCGAGGTCGACGCGGAACGCAACGCATCCGGCTCGACGAAGGTCGCCGACCTGATGAACGAAATGGACAAGCCGCAGGTCGACACGCTGCTTACCTCGCTCGAATCGATCAGCCGCGAAGCGGTCAACAAGGTTCGTCCGAAGATCTTCCTGTTCGAAGACCTCATGTTCATGCCGCAGCGCAGCCGCGTCATGCTACTCAACGATATTTCGGCCGACGTTCTCACCGTTGCACTGCGCGGCGCATCGGCCGAAATCCGCGAATCGGTGCTTTCCGCCATCAGTCCGCGCCAGCGCCGCATGATCGAATCGGATCTGCAGAGCGGCATGGCCGGCGTCAATCCGCGCGAGATCGCGATCGCCCGGCGCGCTGTCGCACAGGAAGCGATTCGCCTGGCCAATGGCGGCCAGATCGAGCTTAAGGAAAAGGAAGGCGGCCCGGCGGCGGCTTAAGCCATCGCAGTTGTTGACAAAACCGTTCGCCGGTAAGGCAGCGGTTGATCGGCAGCACGCACAAGACTACCGTTCATGGAAACAGGCCGCGCTCCAGCAGCGGCCTTTTTCTTTGACGGAGGGCCGCGCACTTGGCCGATGAAGACAAGGACAGCAAAACAGAAGCCCCTACCGCGAAAAAGCGGTCTGATGCTGCCGAAAAAGGTAATACCCCCCACTCGCGTGAAATCTCGATCTTTGCGACGATTCTGGCGACCTTCATCTATCTCGTATTCTTCCTTCCCGACGCAACGTCACACATGGCCGAGACCCTGCGTGACATCTTCGAGCAGCCGGATCAGTGGAAGATCGAGACAGGGCCTGACGTCCTCTCGCTCTTTGCGAAGCTCGGTTGGGCCGTGGCTGCGCTTCTGGCCCCTGCCTTCATCATGTTCATGGCGTTCGGTATCGCCTCATCCGTCTTTCAGAACCTGCC
>NZ_JBFUBG010000117.1:0-15725 GCF_056405875.1 Rhizobium sp. P1_E6
CGCTTTTCTTGCTTAGGGACGAGGCCTCGAAATCCAGGAAGACGATCAATGTAATGCGACAGGCGGGCGCTGTCCTCCAGCGAAAGATTTGCCCCGATCGACCGTGCACTGCCCCGACACCTATTCAAGCGTCAGGACCGGGTCGAGCGAACAGGACGCAGCCTACAGCTGCCTGCGGTTATTTGTCGAGCCGCATGCCGTCGGCGTTGAAGACGTGCAGATGGGCGGGATCGCAGGTGAAGGCGAGCTGGCTACCGGTCTGGATGTCACCAGATCCCCTGTATTCGACGGTTAGCGGCTGACCATCTCCAAGCTGACAATAGAGGAATTGCGTGCCGCCGAGATATTCGTCGAAATCAACCCTAGCCCGCAACACGTCATCCTCAGGCCCCGAGACGATGCTCAGATGCTCCGGCCGCGCGCCGAGGGTGATCTTCTGGCCGGCGGCTAGACCGGCGCCGCCAATCGGCGAACGAATGCGATTTCCGGCCGCCAGGATGGTGCCGTCACCTGCCCAGCTTGCCTCGAGCAGGTTCATGCGCGGCGAGCCTATGAAGCCCGCGACGAAGACATTGTTCGGCCGTTCGTAGATCTCGCGCGGCGTTCCCGACTGTTCGATGTGCCCATCGCGCAGCACGACGATCTTGTCGGCGAGTGTCATCGCTTCGGTCTGGTCGTGTGTGACATAGATCATCGTATTGCCGAGCTCGCGATGGAGCCTGGCGATTTCAATGCGCATCGAGACGCGGAGTTCCGCGTCGAGGTTAGACAACGGCTCATCGAAGAGGAATACGTCAGGTTTGCGGACAATCGCGCGGCCGATCGCCACGCGCTGCCGCTGGCCGCCGGAGAGCTGCCCTGGCCGGCGGTCGAGCAAGTGGTCGATCTTCAGGATCGCCGAGGCCGCCTTGACGCGGGTCTCGATTTCCGAGACCTGCGTTCGCGCCATCTTCAGGCCGAAGGCGAGATTGTCGCGCACGCTCATATGCGGATAGAGCGCGTAGGATTGGAAGACCATGGCGATGCCGCGGTCGGAGGGATCGAGATCGGTGACGTTGCGTCCCTTGATCTCGATCTCGCCATCCGTCACGTCCTCCAGCCCGGCGATCATGCGCAGCAGCGTCGATTTTCCGCATCCCGAAGGGCCGACGAACACGACGAAGGACCCTTCTGCAATGGTCAGGTCGATGCCATGGATAACTTCCAGATTGCCGAAACTCTTGCGAATTTCGGTCAGTACGACGCCCGTATCCGCCATATTATTCACCGCGCGCCTCGGCCGCTCTGACCCAGACCAGCATTTCGCCCGGTTCGCGATTATCCCAGAAAGGATAGGGCACGAAACGTGCGCTCGACTGTTTTGCCGCCGGCGGAGAGTTGCGGTAGAGCGCAGAACCCCAGTCGGCCGCATCACGGCTGACGGGAAGTTCCAGGGCCACGGCGCCGCGTAGGCCCGATATCTCGGAGGTCTTGGCCTGCGAGATATCGGCGGAGAGCGAAATGCCGTTCAATCCGGCGCCGTTGTCGGTTTCCTCGACGCAATAGACCATCGGACCGCGCATCAGCGCCGTTCGGCCGGCATCCTGGCGCACCAGCGGATTGGCAAAGAGTTTGCGGGCCGTCAACGGTATGGAGAGATCGACCTTGTCGCCGTTCTTCCAGTCGCGGTCGATGCGGGCATAACCATCCATCAGCACGGATGCCAGATCGAGCTTTTCGCCATTGATGGAGAGCGTCGCACCGTCAGCCCATTCCGGAATGCGCAGCGACAGCGCGAAGTGAGCCGGGCGGTCGAGCGTCAGGTCGAAATGGATCGCGCCATCCCAAGGGTAACGCGTCTGCTGCGAAAGCTCGGCCTTGGCGCCGGCGAGATCGAAGCGCGCCTTGCTTTCCCCATAGAGGTGGACGGCGATCTCATCCTCGGCGATCGCATACATGTAGGAGCCGACGGATGCCAGGAGGCGTGCGATGTTCGGCGGGCAGCAGGGGCAATGGTGCCAGATCCAGCGATGGTGCTTGCCGGCACTTTCCAAGGGATTCTCATAGAAGAACCGCGTGCCGTCGAGCGAAAGGCCGGCCATCGCGCCGTTATAGAGCGCCTGCTCCATAATATCGGCATAGCGGCGGTTCGGGCCGCGGCCCAGCATGCGGTTTGCCCAGAAGACGAGGCCGACCGAGGCGCAAGTCTCGGCATAGGCGCTTTCGTTCGGCAGGTCGTAGTAGTCGGTGAAGCCTTCGTTGGCGGCGGCCGGACCGATGCCGCCGGTGACGTACATCTGCTTGGTCGTCAGGTCGTCCCACAGGGTTTCGAGGGCTGCCGTCAGCGTATCGTCGTTATATTCGGTGGCGATATCGGCCATGCCGGCGTAGAGGTACATGGCGCGCACCGCGTGGCCGACGACCTTTTTCTGTTCGCGCACCGGCACGTGCGCCTGGCCGTATTCATAGGTCTTCTGGTGAAAGTCGGCGGCACTGCGGCCGTCGCGGACCGCTTCGTCGGTGAAGAAATGGGGCTCGGTGCCGCGCTCGTCGATGAAGAACTTCGAGAGGTCGAGATACTTCTTCTCGCCCGTCACACGCGCCAGCTTGACCAGCGCCAGTTCGACTTCTTCATGGCCGCAATAGCCGGGCATCTGGCCGGGGCCATGGCCGAAGACCGTGATCAGGTAATCGGCATAGCGGCTCATGATGTCGAGCAGCTTCTTCTTGCCGGTCGCCTGATAGTAAGCTACGGCGCCTTCGATCAGGTGTCCGGCGCAGTAGAGTTCGTGGTGGTCGCGCAGGTTCGTCCAGCGGCGGCCGGGCTGCACGCGCTGGAACCAGGCGTTCAGATAGCCATCCTTGTCCTGCAGCTTCTCATACATGTCGATGATCTCATCGACACGGGCCTCGAGCTTCGCATTGGGCCGGCGGTAGAGCGAATAGGCCACTGTCTCGATCGACTTGCCGAGATCGCTGTCCCAGAACATCTGCGTCGTGCCGCCCCAGGGGCCGATCGGAATGACGACGCCCGGGCTTGGCTGGTTCACGTCGATGGCCTGCAGCATGCCGGCTTCGACGCAGCGGTCGAGTAGCGTTTCGGCGGTAGAATCGCAGATCGCATCCTGGCGATCGCCGAACAGGCCATGCAACTCGACGCTCGGCACGGGCAGGGGACGGAACTGGCGGTCTCTCTTCAGCTTGTTCATGGCTTCATCCATTTCGTTGAAAGGTCATCATTTCACTGCGCCGGCCATCAGCCCGCGCATGTAGTAGCGTTGCAGGAGCAGGAAGACGATCAGGCAGGGGATCGTCATGACGACGACACCGGCCTGAACCGCGCCCCAGTTGATGGCGCCGAGGCGTCCGGCGCGCACCGCCGTCATGAGGACGGGCAGCGTGTATTTCTCGTTGCTGGAGAGCAGCACGAGGGCGGCCAGGAATTCGTTCCAGGCATTCAGGAAGGCGAAGATTGCGACCGTCGCAATACCTGGCAGAACCAGGGGCAGAAGCACACGGACAAGCAGCCTCAGGTCACGCGCGCCGTCGATGCGCGCCGCCTCCTCGATCTCCTTCGGCACGGCGTCGAAAGCGTTGCGCATCATGAAGACGGAGAACGGAAGTTGCAGCGTCACATAGACCAGCGTCAGCCCCAGCAGCGAGTTGTTGAGGCCAAGCTTCGCAAGAATGATGAAGAGCGGCGTCAGGATCGACTGGAACGGGATCATCAGCGTCGCAATGATCAAGACGAACAGCGCATTCTTCAGCGGGAAGCGGTAGCGCGAGAAGCCATAGCCAGCAAGCAGGCTGACGGCGACTGTCAGCAGTACCGTTGCCAGCGATACGAAGAGCGAGTTGATCATGTGCCGCCAGATTCCGGCGCCGAATGTATCGAGCAGCGCATAGGCATCGAAGCTGACCCCAGTCGTTGGCCATGGCGGCAACGGCGGCAGGCTCGATTCCGTACCGTGCCGGAAGGAGGCAAAGAGCGTGATGATGAAAGGCGCCAGGAAGAAGATCGAAATGGCGATACCGGCCACATGGTAGGCCGATTGCGACCTGAAGCGCTTGCGGGCGCGGCGTTGTCTCGAAGAGCCCATCAACGTTCCTCCCCGACACGCAGCAGCCAGAGCTGGACGACGGAGATCGCAACGAGGATCGCCAGAAGCACGATCGAAAGGGCGGATCCGTAGCCCAGATTGAAGGACACGAAGGACTGGTTGAAGATGTAGTAGACGACCGAGATCATCTTGTTCTGCGGCCCGCCTGACGTCATGATGTAGAACTGGTCGAAGGCGAGGATCGAGCCGGTGACCGAGACGATCAGCGCCAGCGCAATCGTCTTTCGCATCAGCGGAAGGGTCAGATGCCGGAAGCGCTGCCAGCGACCGGCGCCGTCGATACGGGCCGCCTCCGTCAGTTCGGACGGAATGGCCTGCAGGCCGGTCAGCAGGATGATCATCGTAAAGCCCGCAATTTTCCAGACGACCATGACGATGATGGTTGCGAAGGCGGTGTCGAAGCTTGCCATGATATTGGGGCTTCGCTCGACAAGGCCAAGTGCGCGAAGGGCCGGGCCGAAGAAGCCGCTATCGACATTGGCAAGCCAGACCCAGAGCAGCGAAGCAGTCGCTAGGCCGACCACCACAGGCAGGAAGATAATCGTCCGGTAGGTGCTGACGAAGCGACGCTCCTTCTCGACGAAGATCGCCAGCGGGAAGGCCACCGCAAAGATCGCGATGGTAACGATCACTGTGTAGTAGGCGGTGAAATTCAGGGCCGCCATGAAGCGGCTGTCGTTCCACATGCGGATATAATTGGCAAAGCCGATCCAGCGGGAGGCGCCCATCAGTGGCCAGTTATGCAGGCTCATCCATCCCGTGAAGAGAACAGGCATGACGAAGAAGACGATGACAAGCGCCATGGCTGGCGCGATATAAAGAAAGCCGCGCCATTGCGACCTCCGCCGTTTTCGGACAGCGCGCGCGCGCTGCGGACCGGAACCGGTCATCGAAACCTCCGCATCTTACGAATGATCAGTCTGTAGATCGGCCGGGGAACTGCCACCGTCCCCCGGCCCACGGCCGGGAGAGTTATTGGCCGCTGTCGATGATGGACTGCATCTCGGACTGAGCGTTCGAGAAGGCGCCATCGACGTCGTCACCGAAGATTGCGGCGTTGGTGAAGGTCGCCCAGGGGCCATTGGCACTGTTGATCAGATCGTTGAACTGCAGCGTGTAAGGTGTCTTGGCAACGGAGATCGCCTTCAGGCCCACCTGCATGCGGGGGTCGAGCCCGGCAAGAACCTGATCGGCAATGTCTCCACGCGTCGGCAGGCTGCCGTATTTCGCCATGACCTTCTGGCCGTCCATCGAATAGATGTATTCGAGGAATTCCTTGACGGCATCGATCTTCTTCGTGCCCTTGGTGATGACGAAATTGTCGCCGCCGGCAAAGGACGAAGTCTTGCCGTCGACGCTGGGGATGAGCGTCACACCGAAGTTGATATCCGGATACTGGGTGACCAGCGTGCCGATTGCAAAGGCACCGAGGCTCTGCTGGCCGATCTTGCCGTTTGTGAAGCTCAGGAAGCTCGTGCCATTGTCGCTCGCAGCACTTGCCGGAACGAGATCCTTTTTCACCATGTCGCGATAGAAGCCGACGGCCTTGCGCATCTGTGGCGTATCGAGCGTTGCGGTCTTGCTATCCTCCGAGAGGATATCGGCACCAGCGCCCCAGACGAGTGGCGTGAAGGTGAAGATCATGCAGCCGCCGCAGCCGCCGCCCGAGAAGTAGAAGCCGTAAGTATCGTCACCGAGCTTGCGGATCTTTTCGGCGTTGGCTTCGATTTGCTCCCAGGTGGTGGGCGCCTTTTCAGGGTCGATGCCGGCCTTCTTGTAGAGGTCCTTGTTCCAGGCGAAGACAGAGGTTTCGACCGACAGCGGCAGGCCGTAGATCTTGTCCTGATAGGTGCCGAGTTTGACATGTGACGGCGACAGTGAATTGAAATAGGGCAGGCTCTTTGCCCAGTCCGTCAGGTCTTCGAGCTGGCCCGCAGCGGCGAACGCCGGGTTATAGATCAGGTCCATCGACAGGGCATCGGGCGCCTGGCCGCCGGCGATTGCCGTTGCATATTTCTGCACCAGTTCGCTGAAGGGCACTTCGGTCGTGACCACCTGGTTTTCGTGGCTCGCATTATAGGACTCGACAACCTTCTTGAAGGCATCGCCGATGCCGGTGCGAACCCACATTTCGATCTTTTCGGCAGCCGAGGCTGTCGAGACCAGGCATAGGGTGGCAATGCTGGTTGCCAGTAATAGACGCTTCATCATGGCTCTCCTCCCAAGTTGGCGCGTCTCCTTCGCGCCGTTGCTATATTCCGAGGGTGTCGCCCCCGCATGACTGCCGCACGACGAGACGGCACGGCAATTTCCTGATGCCGGGCTCCACCGAGCGTCCCTCCGCAAGCGCCAGAACCGTCAATCCGGCCTGCCGCCCCAGTTCCTTCAATTCCATATCCACCGTCGTCAGCGGCGGACGTGTCTGGGCGGCGACAATCTCCCAATTGTCGAATCCCACCACCGAAACATCCTGCGGCACCCTGATGCCGCGTTCGCGCAGTGCATCGATGATACCGCGCGCAATCTGGTCGTTGCCGCAGAAGATGCCGTCGGGCTTTTCGCCGCTGCCGCTCCATAATCTCGCAACGGCTTCGTGGCCCCAGTTTTCCGACCAGACCCCGAACAGGACTGGCCGTTCTTCTCCTGCAAMCTTGCGATAGGCATCGGCGCGCTCGCGCACCGAGAAGAAATTCTCCGGTCCGGTGACATGCACGATCCGTTTGCGCCCGAGCTTTGCCAGCCATTCGATGGCAAGCCGCGCGCCCTGCGCATCATCGGAGCGGAAGGTGACGCTTCCTGGCGCTCCCTCCGTAAAGGCGTAAACGACAGGCACGTTCAAATTCGACAGGTCGAGCGGCAACCGTCTATCCAGACGCTTTCCTGTTGCAATTATGCCGTCGACCTGTTTGTCGAGCATCGCCTCTACGTGAATCTGCGCAAGGGTCGGATCCTCCTCGATCGCGCACAGAAAGACCGAAACGCCGTGATCGACGAGAGCATCCGATATGCCCGCCATGACCGGCAGCGTGAAACGGCCATAGGTATCGTTGGTGAGAAGCCCGATCGTGAAACTGCGCTTGCTGAGCAGGCCTCTTGCCAGGGCGTTCGGCCTGTACCCGATCTCCGCCGCGATGCGCTTGACCCGCTCGCGCGTTTCCAGTCCCATCCTGCCCGTGTCGTTTAATGCCTTCGATGCGGTCGAGATGCTGATTCCGGCAGCAGCCGCGACATCGTGAATTGTGATCCGGTCTCTTTTTCCCGTCGTGTCCAGTCGCTCCTCCATCGAACTTGCGATGAGAAAACCTTTTCTCATGGAAATTGTCAAGTGAGAAAAGGTTTTCTCAACTACCGCTGATCGAGCCGGGACTGACAAGGAGGGGTAGGATCGGTTTCAATGATGAGCCGGCTTCTGATCGGAGCTAAGCCCTGCAAGGCTTGTCAGTGTGCGCGCTCAACCACTTACAGATATCCGACGTGGTCGCCGAATGGAACGTCGTCATCAAGGTTGCCGGTGCCGATGCGCTCGCTCTCGCCGGACAGGCGTTCTTCGCCCGGATCGGTGGCCTCCGCATGGGGATGCGTGGAATGATGGTCGAGATGCCGCTCCGCTGCCGGATCATCATCACCATTGATGCGATCTTCTTCGCCATCAGCGGTATGGTGATCGTCTTTTTTCCCACTGCCGGCGGTGATTTTTGCCTGTCGCTCGGCGACCCAGGCATTGTCAGGTTCGGAGCCGATCGAGGTACTATGGTTCACATGTGTCGCCGAGGAAGCTACGGTGGGCGAGGTGGGTGCAATCTTTTCGACCATTGAAACTCCCTGATTTATGACCCTGCCGGCAGGCCCCGGCTATGATTTGCGTCGACCAAGCGGGTGTGCATGGGGATCAATGCCGATCTGGTCGCGGCCTCTCATTTTGGCCGCATAAAGCGCCAAATCGGCCCTTCGATAGACGTCATTGGCATAGTCTCCGTTCATGACACAGGAAATGCCTGCGGAAAAACTATAGCGGAAGCTGAGTTGGTCGGCCAGCGGGTGCGACTGTCTGACGGCGACCAGCATGCGATTGACGATCTCAGCCGCTTCCTCGGGAACCGTGTTCGGAAGGACAAGAACGAATTCTTCGCCGCCGACGCGGCCGAGAATATCGGTCTTGCGCACCATTTTCTGCAGGGTGGCCGCGAAATCCTTCAGAACGGCATCGCCCGCGGTATGGCCGAAACGGTCATTGATATATTTGAAATTGTCGATGTCGAGGACGGCAAGGCAACCGACCTTCTCCTGCTGGTCGCCATAGTGGCGCACCAACTCCTCAAGCTTTGCCATTACGAAGCGTCTGCTCGGAATGCCCGTCAGATCGTCGGTCTGGGATGCCTTGATCGCGCTGTCGCGGTCTTGCCGCAGCGTCCTCTGATCGGAGCGGATCGATGTCACGTCGCTTGCGACGCAGAACATCCAGCCATTGGCCTGCATGGTTTCGGTCATCCACAGCCATCGGCCGTCGTGAAGATCGGTTTCGAAGGCGCGAAAGCCGGTTTTCCCTCGGCGAGCCAGCGTCGACAGCAGCCAGCCCTCGAAATCGGCTGTGGCAACGACCGTTCCGTGGCGGGCGTGAAAGTTGCGCCGCATCAACTCGGACCAAAGCGGTTGTTCGTTGTCTGCGACGAGCCAGGCATCGCGAAACGCGCGATTGGCAAAACGCAACCGGTCATCGTGATCGTAGACCGCAATCATGACGCCCGCAGCTTCCATCAGCTGCGCCATTTGCAACATTGCTTCCGTGTCAACCAAGGTCATCATGCCCTCAGAATAGATCATTATCGGCTTGAACTATCTGCCCGACGTGGAGAAACGGTTAGCTGGCCTGCATGTGCACAGATGGTTCTATTGCCTCATCGCTGCCTGCATCGCGATCCCGGTTCATAATGGGTCAGACATTCTTCCTATAAGTGGAATAATAACTTCCACATTCCGCCAATTAACGGATTTCGGTGAATGGCTATTGTTGGCGCCAACCCAGCAAGGGTTGTTGGCGAATTTGTCAAAACGGAGAACTGAGATGAACAGACTGATCCTTTCCCTGATGCTGGCAACCGCCAGCTTCGCTCCCCTTTCTGAAGCCGTAGCCGCTCCTGCCAAGCAGGTTGCGATCACCCAACAGGTGCCGGTGACCGTTCACTATCGTTCGGCCAAGATCGATGGCGTCAACATGTTCTATCGTGAAGCCGGTCCGGCCGATGGTCCTGTCGTCCTGCTCCTGCACGGCTTCCCGACATCCTCGCATATGTTCCGCAACCTCATCCCACTGCTGGCCGACCGCTATCACGTCATCGCACCCGACTATCCGGGGTTCGGCGAGAGCGATGCGCCCGATCATACCAAGTTCGCCTACACCTTCGGCCACTATGCGGACATGGTCGATACGCTCATGACTGAGCTCGGTGCCAAGAAGTACGCCATGTATGTCATGGATTACGGTGCGCCCGTCGGTTACCGTCTGGCTCTCAAGCATCCGGAACGGGTGAGTGGGCTGATCGTCCAGAACGGCAACGCCTACGAAGAAGGCCTGCGCGAGTTCTGGGATCCTATCAAGGCTTACTGGGCTGACGACTCCACGGAAAAGCGCGAGGCCCTGTCCAACCTCGTGGTTCTTGAGACGACCAAGTTCCAGTACATGGACGGCGTCAAGGACCTCACCCGCATCAGCCCCGACAATTGGGTTCACGATCAGGCGCTGCTCGACCGGCCGGGCAACAAGGATATCCAGCTGGATCTCTTCCATGACTATGGCACGAATGTTCCGCTCTACCCGCAGTTCCAGGCCTTCTTCCGCGATCGCAAGCCGCCGACGCTGATCGTCTGGGGCAAGAACGACAAGATCTTCCCCGAGGAAGGTGCGCATCCTTACCTGCGTGATCTGCCGGACGCCGAAATGCACATCCTCGATACCGGCCATTTTGCCCTTGAAGACAAGCTGGATGAGATGGCGCCGCTCATTCACGATTTCCTCGACCGCAAGGTCGCAAAATAATCATCGACTTTCACAAAGGCCCGGGCATTCAGCGATGAATGCGCGGGCCTTTTTCTGTTTACTGGGCGGGACTGCCTGCGGCCGCTAGTTGAAGTGCCTGTTGGCCCGCAGCTTTCCAACCGCGAAGTCGATGAAGCTTCGCACTTTTGCCGGGGCATAGCGGCCCTCTGGATGCACGACATGGATCGGCAGGGCCTCTTCCTCATAATCAGACAATATCGTGCGCAATTCGCCGGCCTCAAGCTGCGGCGCAATCTGGTAGGAGAGAACACGTGTCAGGCCCCAGCCGCAAGCTGCCGCCGAGATGGCGGCCTCGTTGGTGCTGCAGAAGAGACGGGGATTGACGTGGATGGTAGACTTCTTTTGCACCCCGAAACGCCATTCTAGCGACGTCCACGCGCTGGTCGACGCTATGATGCGGTGGCTCGACAGATCGCCGGGGGTCATCGGGACGCCGTGCTTTTCAAAATAGAAGGGCGATCCGCAGATGACGCGTCTGACCTGACCGACGCGCGTTGCGGTGAGGCCAGAGTCGGGCAGATGGCCGATGCGGATCGCAACATCAATGCCTTCGTCGACCATGCTGACGACCCGGTCGACGAACAGGCCGCGACCGATAACATCGGGGTAGAGATCCAGATATTCGGTCATCAGCGGCAGGACGAACATTGTTCCGAACATTGCAGAAGTCGTGACGGTAAGCGTGCCTGTCGGCTTGCCGTAGGCGCCCGCAGCGGCCGCCTCCACCTCGGTGAGATCAGCGAGAAGCCTCTGGCAGTCCGAAAAATACCGGGCGCCAGCTTCCGTCAGTTTGACGGATCGGGTCGTGCGTGTCAGAAGGCGCGTCCCGATGATGTCTTCGAGGGCGGAAACTATACGCGTGACGGCAGGAGGGCTCATGTGGAGCTGCCGTCCTGCATCCGCGAAGCTCTCAGCCTCCGCGACCTTCACGAAGACCCTCATTGCCTGCCATCGATCCATGCGATCCACATTGCCGTGAAAACCTGAGTCCTGGCCAGAGCTTTAAACGCTTTTCTTCCAACCGCAATCTACCGAACCCATAGCTTCAAGCGGCTGAACGGCAATCCTTTTATCTGGCGAGCGACAGTTCCAGTTTCTCGATGAAGGCGGGCAGCTCCGAAGCGATCTCCGGAACACCGAACGCAATGAGTTGTCTTTTTGCAACCGCGCTTGCCTCACCGTCTCCCGCGTGGACCGCGAGTGCGAATTTCACGGCGATATCGACAAGCAGGTCGAAACTGCCTCCGCGTTTTGCAGCGTCGATCTCCGATCCGCTCAGCGCCAGATGCTTCGCCTCGATCTCCAGGGATCGGAGAGCGTGGAAATCATCTTTGGCATTAGCGATGGCCAGTTCGATTTGTATGCGCATGATCGGGGTGATGAGATCTTTGCTCACGTCATTCTCCATAGGCTGCAAATAGCCGTCGTCTCTTCGGTCGCCGTTTCGAGCCTGTCGGCAAAGATGTCGGGTGATGCCTTGGCGGGTGGAGCGATTGGAGGCCTCTGGCCGTTCGCAGATGGGATATCCTCGCTGGATCAGTACACCCGCCCGCCCTGGGTATGAACTGACGTTCTGCTGAAGACTATCTTCCGCGTGGCGAAACAATCGGAAGAAACGACCCCGCGAGGCCTCTTTGCAAAGCGGACCCACACCAAAAGAACAGTTCCTGACACAAGGAGGCTCTGCTAACCGTCGTAAAACGCCGACAGAGTGCTATAAGCCGAAACAACCGACTTCCGCTTCGAGGAACGCCATGCCCCAGCCCGTCCTGTTTTCGCCCTTCACCGTGCGCAATCTTGCGCTCGCCAACCGCGTCGTGATCGCGCCCATGTGCCAGTATTCGGCTGTGGATGGCTGCATGACGGACTGGCATCTGATTCATCTTGGACAGTTGGCGCTCTCGGGTGCGGCGCTTCTGACGATCGAGGCAACGGCCGTCGTTCCCGAGGGACGCATCACCTTTGCCGATGTCGGCCTTTATGATGACGCCTCTGAAGCCGCGATGGCCCGCACGCTCGAAAGCATCAGAAAATGGTCGGATATGCCGATCGCCGTGCAATTGGCGCATGCCGGCCGCAAGGCCTCAACCGAGGTTCCCTGGAGAGGCGGCGGTCAGTTTCCGCCGACCGATCCGAACGGATGGCAGACCGAAGCGCCTTCCGCTGTCGCCTTCAACCCGAACTACGTGCCGCCGACCGCACTCGACCGCGATGGCATGAAACGTGTCCGCGATGCCTTTGCCGCTGCCGCGCGACGGGCGGCAAGGATCGGCATTGATGCCGTTCAGATCCACGGCGCGCATGGCTATCTGCTGCACCAGTTCCTGTCGCCCTTGTCGAACCAGCGAACCGATGAATATGGCGGCTCTCTGGAAAACCGCGCCCGGTTTCCGCTGGAAGTTCTCGATGCTGTGCGGGATGCCTTTCCCTCCGATAGGCCGGTGACGATGCGCGTTTCCGCCGCCGACTGGGTCGAAGGCGGTCTGGAGATTTCCGAGAGCGTCGAATTTGCCAGGATGCTCGAAGCAAGAGGCTGCGATGCCATCCACGTATCGAGCGGCGGTCTGCATCCCTCTCAGGCGATCCCGATCAGCCCGAGCTACCAGGTACCGCTCRCAAGGACAATCAAAGGCACCGTCAAAATGCCGGTCATAGCCGTCGGCCTGATCACCGAGCCGACGCAGGCCGAAGCAATCGTCGCGACCGGTGATGCAGACCTTATCGCTCTCGCTCGCGCCATCCTCTACGACCCGCGCTGGCCGTGGCACGCCGCCGCCGAACTCGGCGGGCAGGTCAAGGCGGCCAATCAATATCTGCGTTGCCAGCCGACGCAGTTCAAAACCCTGTTTGCGAAATAACGCCTGGGTTTGATAGCCGCGAGAAAAGGTGGCAGCTGCGTTCGTTACGCAAGCTTCTGTCTGACACGCTCATGATGATGTACTCTCCCAGCCACTTTAAATGAGCAGGGAGGGGCTCATGACCGTTGCGGGCACTGTGGTTGTCGGCGGAGGTCCAGCCGGTCTTGCCTGTGCGGCAGCGCTCAGGGCAAATGGCCGCTTATCCACGGTCCTCGAACGCGCTGATAATCTGGCCTCCTCCTGGAGGCGGCATTACGAGCGATTGCATCTGCATACCACCAAGGCTCATTCAGCACTCCCCGGGGCACCGATGCCGCGGAATTTTCCGAGATACCCATCCCGGCTGCAGGTGATCGACTATCTCGAAGCCTATGCGCGCGCCAACGATATCAGAATACAATTTGGTAAATCCGTCCTCCGTATCAGCCGGAGCCGGGACTGGACCATCGAGACGAATGACGGAGGCGCGATCGAGGCTGAAACCGTTGTGATCGCGACGGGCCTCTCCAACGTTCCCATCAGGCCGGTCTGGAAAGGCCAGGAGAGCTTTAAGGGAAAGCTCCTGCATTCTTACGAGTTCAGCAACGCAGGAGCACTGAGTGCAAACCGGGTGCTCGTTGTGGGCTTTGGCAATTCGGCCGGCGAAATCGCGCTTGAATGCGTCGAGGCAGGTCTTGAGGTCTGCATGTCGGTGCGCGGGCCGGTGAATATCGTCCCGCTGGAAATGCTGGGAGTGCCGACCGCAACAATCGCCATTGCGCAGCGGCACTTTCCAGATGGCCTCGTCGATGCCGTGAACGCGCCGCTTCTGCACTTGCGCTATCGAGATATGGAAAGATTGGGGCTGCAAAAATCCGCAAATGGTCCCCTGACCAACATTGCCGAGAAAAACCGCACACCACTGATCGATATCGGAACCATGGCCCAGATCAGGGCGGGGGCGATCAGGATATATCCCCGCATCGATTGGTCGAATGCTCGGCAGGTACATTTCGCCGATGGCCGATCGGCGGATTTCGATACAATCATTTTGGCGACGGGCTTCCGGCCGTCGCTGGAAACGCTATTGCCGGATTTTGCCGAGAGATTTCAGGGCGCAGACAGGCCGAAAAGAGGAGCACTGCAGCCTGGGAATGACGGCCTTTATTTCTGCGGATTCAATACGACTTCCACAGGCCTTCTCCGTCAAATCGGCATCGAGGCCATCAGCATTGCCCGATCGATAGCAGAACGCTGACAAGAGAGCTTGTTGTCCGAAATGGAAACGCATGGTCGCTGATAGAAACGCGACGCAGCGAGGTTGTCGTTGGTTGTCATGACCCAAAGCGAAGAAATACCCTGGCTGCGCAACAGACCGGCCAGGGCTTCGATCAACAAAGTTCCCGGGGTGCACGAGCCATCATGCCCCGGATAGCAAGGGCCAGGTTATTTGACGATCGGCTCGCTCAGCGATCAAGGCGGGCCATTGCAAGCAGATCCCGGATAAGTCCGCCAGGGCCATTCTGATCTGTCGGATCCAAGCCCAGCTTCGTCAGCCAGCACCACATGCTCATCCGATGGAAAAGGCTGTAAAGCCACAGCGCCCGCTCGATATCCGGGTGACCGACCGGGCCGTAGCCTTCGAGGATCGGCCGATAACTGCGCGGATCTTCATGCGCAGAACAGAAGAGGGCCTTGGCAAGGTCGAAGAGCTTGTCTGCTGCCCGTGCGTTTCCGAAATCGATGAGGCCGCTGAGCTGAAGCCTTCCCGCGTCGTCGCGCAAGGCCAACACATTGCCCTGATGGAAGTCGTCGTGGCAGAGCACGGGGCCGTCGCCTCCATCCAGGAGATCGAAGCTACCTTCAGCCAGATGCTGCAGGCGATGTGCGAGATCGGGCCCGCCGCCCAGATTGCGGAAGCGGCGGAACACGTCTTCGAACGCCGATGTCATATAGTCGGCATTCGCGGATACCGGTCTGTCGATCCCGCCGCCGCGAAGATAGCCATAGGCGGGCATCGGCACTGCGTGAATGCGCCTCAGCAGTTCTCCCATCTGGCGATAGGCCTGTTCGATATCCGGCTCTGCGATCCAGTGGCGCAGCGAGCGGCCGGGCAGCAGTGTCAGTAAAGCGCAGCGCAACGGCAGGACGCTTCGCGTCTCGTCGACCTGCAGCCACCTGGGGACGGGAGGCATCAGATCCTTGAGCCAGCCTGCGACGAGCTTTTCTTTCGACGGTCCCCATTCGGGCTCGTCCGGATAGATTTTGAGGACCAGCGGTTCACGCTCGGAGCCAACAAGATCGATCCTGTAGACCTCGGTGCTGCCGCCCTCCAGGCGGGCGAAACCGCTGGCGAGAAGGGCAGGGTCGAGGCTTTGGACAAGCCGCTGAACAGTTTCCTTCTCAAGCTCCAGGGTCGTCCGTCTCTGTGGCGCCATGTGACCCTAAACCCTGCCGGAATTCACTAACCCGCGCGAATGGGATTAGGCTCCAGACTCAATCAGGCCCACCAAATGACGATGGCGGCGATGTAGCAAGTTGCCGCGAAGTTGAGCATGAGCTTGTCATATCGAGTTGCGACACGCCTCCAGTCCTTGAGGCGACAGAAAGCACGTTCGATGATATTTCTCCGGCGGTAGGCGACGGGGTCGAACGGTTTGATCTGCTTTCGGGTTGGATTGTTGGGAATGACAGGCTCGGTGCCGCGTGCAGTGAGAAAGTCGCGCAACGCGT